>DATNNA010000247.1:0-3554 GCA_035602075.1 Binatus sp. (SeqCode)
CAGCGCCGGTAATCCCAGGGCCACCGCCACGACCACGGCAACCACCCGCTGCCGTCGCGTCCCTTGAGGGCCCCGCATTGCGGGACGATTGTAGTGTCGCGCGGCTCAAAGGCCGGCCGGTCGCGACCCGTTCGTGACGCGCCGTCCACGAGTTGGGCCTGAATTGCCCGTAGCCAGCGGTAAAATGGTGGTGTGGCGGAGGCAGCAGGCACGATGAACGACCGTAAGGGGACCTGGAAGGTCAAGGCGGGGCTGGCCGAGATGCTCAAGGGTGGCGTCATCATGGACGTCGTCACCGCGGAGCAGGCCAGGATCGCCGAGGATGCCGGCGCCGTCGCGGTGATGGCCCTGGAGCGGGTCCCGGCGGACATCCGTCGTGAGGGCGGCGTCGCCCGCATGAGCGATCCAGCGCTGATCACCGCCATCATCGAGGCGGTCACCATCCCGGTGATGGCGAAGTGCCGGATCGGGCATTTCGTCGAGGCCCAGATCCTGGAGTCGCTCGGGGTCGACTACATCGACGAAAGTGAAGTCCTGACGCCGGCCGACGAGGAACACCACATCAACAAGCATGTTTTTAAGATCCCGTTTGTCTGCGGCTGCCGGGATCTTGGTGAGGCCTTGCGACGGATTGCGGAAGGCGCCGCGATGATCCGCACCAAGGGTGAGGCCGGCACCGGCAATGTCGTCGAGGCGGTCCGCCACATGCGGGCGGTGACGAGCGCGATCCGCAAGCTCCACGGGGCCGGCCCCGAGGAACTGGTGATGGAGGCCAAGCGCATCGGCGCACCGGCCGACCTGCTGGAAGAGACGGCTCGCCTCGGTCGCCTGCCGGTCGTCAACTTCGCGGCGGGCGGCATCGCGACCCCGGCCGACGCGGCATTGATGATGCAGCTGGGTTGTGACGGGATCTTCGTCGGCTCGGGCATCTTCAAGGCGGAGAACCCTTCTGCGCGTGCCAAGGCCATCGTGGCGGCGACCACGTATTTCGACCGGCCGGACATCCTCGCCGATGCTTCGAAGAGTCTCGGCAAAGCCATGCGGGGGTTGGAGATTGGGGCGATCCCCCAGGAGGAGCTGCTCGCCGGCAGAGGCTGGTGAGCGCCACCCGCCGCCGCGTCGGCGTCCTCGCGTTGCAGGGCGATTTTCGGGAACACCTGGCCGCGCTGCGCGCCTGCGAGGTCGAGGGCGTTCCGATCCGGCTCGCGAGCGAGCTGGAGGCAGTCGACGCTCTGATCCTGCCGGGGGGTGAAAGTACGACGATGGCGCACCTGATGGAGCCGGCGCTGAAGCAATCGATCCAGCAGCGCAGCGCAGCCGGGATGCCGGTGATGGGCACCTGCGCCGGCATGATCCTGATGGCACGCCAGATCGAGGACGGCCGGCCGGACCAGGAACCTCTCAAGTTAATGGACATCACGGTGCGCCGCAACGCCTACGGCCGGCAGATTGATAGCTTCGAGGCTGAGGTCGAATCGCGCGCAATCGGCGGAGCGGGCCCGGCGGTGTTCATCCGCGCTCCGCAGCTCACCGATCGTGCCACGGATGTCGAGGAACTCGCCCGCCATGGGGACCAGACGGTCGCGGTCAAGCAGGGCAACCGCCTGGCGCTCGCCTTCCATCCGGAGCTGACGCCCGATCGGCGCTGGCATCAGTACTTCCTGTCGCTCGACGGCAAGACGAAATGACGCTCAAGGTCCGCCCGGCGCAGTTGAAGGACCTGGCCGCCATCGAGGCGCTTTACCGGCAGCAGGTGCGGGAGGCGGAGCGCACGCCACTGAAGCGCCAGTTCGCTTCCACCCGGCTCTGGTTCCTCTTGAACAGCACCTTCTCCTCGATCCTGCCCATCACCTCGACCGCCGACTACGTTTACGTGATGGAAGACTCTCGCCGGCGCTCGATCCAGGGCTTCGTCCAGGCCGAGACCGCTGCACTGGGCCCCAATGTCTGGCAGATCCTCAATCTCTGCCTCAGCTCGGACCTCGACCGCTTCAATGACGGGACCGCGTTGCTCGACCACCTCTTCAACGAGGGTCTGAATCGCGGCGTCACGAAGTTTGTCGTGCGGGTGCCGGTGGATGACCCGGTGGCGGATCTCTTCCGAGCCCGCGGCTTCACCGCCTATGCCACGGAGCATGCCCTGCTCAGTGAGACGGTCGCTCCGAGGCCGGCGCCGGCCCTATTGGGCTGGCGGCCGATGCGTCGAGACGATGAGCTGGGTCTCTACCTTCTTTATTGCGCCACCACTCCCAAATCCGTGGCCGCGGTGGAGGCCGCGAACTTCGCCGAGTGGCGCCGGAGCTTCGCCATCGGACTTCGGGGCGCTCGAATACCACGCCGCGCTGGCCAACCGCGCTTCGTCGTCGAGCGGGTCCAGGTGGTGGGCTGGATGAGCCTCGTGCCGGGCGGCGGAGGCCGTCCCCACACGCTGGGCCTGATGGCGACGGGACAACCGCCGGAGCTGTGGGCGGCCTTGCTTCAGCGGTCACTCGCCTACGTGGCGCAGCATCATCCGGGGGCGGTCTGGTGCAGTCTGCGGCATTATGACGAGGCGGGCATTCGACTGCTCCGCGGCGAGGGCTTCGAGGTGATCGCCTCCCAAACGCTGATGGTGCGGGAGTTGCCGTTGAAGGTCCCCGCCCGAATGCGGGTAAGAATCAAAGACAAGCGACTGGTACCGCAATATGGCTGAAGCAATGCAGGAACTCAGGCGATCCCACAACGGTCTGACTGACGCCGACCCGGCGGAGCTCGACCTGCTCTTCCAGGCGCTGCCGCCGCATCTCAACCGCGCGGTCAAGCGCCTCGATCACCAGGGGCTGCTGCTGGAGGTGGTGCTCGACCTCGGACGCGAGCCGGAAGCGCGCTTTCCGGACCACGAGGTCATCCTCGACGACACGCCGGTCACCTCGGAAGATCTGGAGTTCGTTGCCACCCGCGTCGGCTCCTTCGGTGACGACAATCGGGCCGGCATCGAGCGGACGCTGCATCGGATCTCGGCTATCCGCAATCGCAGCGGGCAGATCATCGGTCTGACCTGCCGTGTGGGCCGGGCCATCACGGGAACGATCGACATCATCAAAGATATGGTCATCGGCGGAAAGAGCATTCTCTTGCTCGGCCGCCCGGGAATTGGCAAGACCACGATGCTGCGCGAGTGCGCCCGCGTCCTCGCCAATGAAATGAAAAAACGCGTCGTCATCGTGGATACGTCGAACGAAATTGGCGGCGATGGCGATATTCCGCACCCTGGGATTGGCCGCTCGCGCCGGATGCAGGTCCGCACGCCCGCCTTGCAACATGCGGTCATGATCGAAGCGGTCGAGAACCACATGCCACAGGTGATCGTCATCGACGAGATCGGTACGGAGCTCGAAGCCGTCGCGGCGCGCACCATCGCCGAGCGCGGGGTGCAGCTGGTCGCGACCGCGCACGGCAACTCGTTGGAGAACCTGCTCGTCAACCCAACCCTCAACGACCTCCTTGGCGGCATCCAGACCGTGACGCTCTCGGACGAAGAGGCGCGCCGGCGTGGGACGCAGAAGTCCGTGCTC
>DATNNA010000248.1:0-5783 GCA_035602075.1 Binatus sp. (SeqCode)
GAGGTGGACCTTCGCGCGGGAGGCTTTTGGTTCGGAAGTGCTCAAGACGTGGTCTGGGATTGTTGCAAGATCAAGCCGGCCCGAAAACGGACCGATTATAGGGACGGTTCCCCGGGTTGGCAAGGCCGTCAACTCGCAAGCGCGTCATCTGGTGCGCTTGGCGGCTTCCCAGTAGTGGTCCAGCTCCTCGATCGGCAGGTCCTTGAGCGCGCGTCCCTCGGCCCTGGCCTTCTGCTCCATGATCCGGAAGCGCGCCTCGAACCGCCCGGTTGCCCCGCGAAGGGCATCCTCCGGATTCATGCCGAGCTTGCGGGCCACATTCACCAGGGTGAACAGCAGGTCGCCAAACTCGGCTTCCCGCGCCTCGACGGTCGGCGCCTCACGGAGCTCCTCGAGCTCCTCGCGCACCTTGTCCAGCGCGCCGTCGACGTCCGGCCAGTCGAAGCCGACGTTGGCCGCCCGCCGCTGCAGCGACCAGGCCCACTGCAGCGCCGGCAGCGATCGCTGTACCCCGTCGAGTGCCGACTCGCGGCCGTATTCCGCCGCTTTGAGCGCTTCCCAATTGCGAACTACTTCCTCGGAACCGCTGACGACCGTTGAACCGAAGACGTGCGGATGGCGGCGAACCAGCTTCTCACGGACGGCGTCCGCCACGTCGCCCAGCGTGAAGTCACCGGCCTCAGCCGCGATTTCGGATTGCATCAAGACCTGGAGCAGGACGTCGCCCAACTCTTCGCGCAGCTTGGGCATCGACTGCTCATCGATCGCCTCCAGGACTTCGTAGGCCTCCTCGAGCATCGTGGCTCGCAGCGACGCGTGCGTCTGCTCGCGATCCCAGGGACATCCCTCCGGCGAACGCAGGCGCCGCACGACGTCCACCAGCTGCCGGATCCGCTCGACGTCGTCAGCCACGGTGCTAGTCGCCGGCACGATAGGCGCTGGCTTCGATCTCGACCAGCCATTCGGGGTCGAGCAGGCCGCGCACCCCGATGAGCGAGGTCACCGGCTTGATCGCGCCGAAGACTTCCCCGTGGGCCCGGCCGATCTCGCGCCAGCGGCGCGGCACCGTCGTGAAGATCCGCGTGCGGGTCACATCGTCGAAGCCGGCTCCCACGCCGGCGAGAGCCTCGCCGATGACTCGCAGGCATTGCCGCGTCTGCTCGTAGATGTCGCCCTTGCCCACCGTGGAGCCGTCATCGGCGGTGGGCGCGCAGCCGCAGATCTCGATCGACGGACCAATCCGGACCGCGCGCGCATAGCCGACGATGGCCTCCCATTTACGGCCGGTGGTGAAGACCCGACGTTGCGGCACGGGGATCATGCTACCGGTAGACGCTACACGGCAACAGCGATTCGGCCCAGGCGTTCGATCTCACCGAGCACCTCGATCAGGCGCTCCTTCCACTGGGCGCCGGCCTGGGTCATCGAGACGCGCACCTTGCCGAAGCGCACGTACAGGATCGAACGGAATTGGGACTCGAGCCGTCGCTCGTCACCATTCCAGCCGGCCGGCAGTCGCATCACCAGCCAGTCCCCGTCGGCTTCGACGGCGGCAACCCCGGCCGCGCGGGCGAGCAGCTTGACGCGCAACGCGTAAAGAAGGTTGCGCACGGGCGCGGGCGGCTTGCCAAAGCGATCGGCCAGGTTGCGCTCGGCCGACTCCAGTCCCTGCTCGTCGACGACGGCCGCGAGGTCGTGGTAGACCTGCAGCCGAAGCTTCTCGTCGGGGACGTACTCGCGCGGCAAGAAGTGCTCGATCGGCAGGTCGAGCGTGAGTCCGGCAGGCATCTCAACGGGCGTGCCGGTCTTCTGCGACTCGACGGCATCGCGCAGCATCGAGTTGTAGAGCTCCAGGCCGACGGCGGCGATGGCGCCGTGCTGCTCGACGCCGAGCAGGTTCCCCGCGCCACGGATCTCGAGATCCTTGAGCGCCAGCTTGAATCCGGATCCCAGGTCGTGCAGCTCGGAGATGACGTCGAGCCGCTTGTCGGCGTTCTCTGAATGGGAGCGCAAGGGGTTGTAGAGGAAGTAGGCGTAGGCCCGTTGCCCGGCGCGGCCGACGCGCCCGCGCAACTGGTAGAGCTGAGCGAGCCCCATCCGGTGGGCGTCGACCACCACGATGGTGTTCGCGTTGGGAATGTCGAGCCCGGATTCGATGATGGTCGAGCAAACCAGCACGTCGGCCTCGCCCTTGATGAACTTCAGCATCACGTCGGCGAGTGTCGACTCCGGCATCTGTCCGTGGCCCACGACAACCCTCGCCTGTGGCACCAGCCGCTTGACCCGCTCCTCGGCCTTCTTGATCGTCTGCACCCGGTTGTAGACGTAGAAGACCTGCCCACCTCGCTGCAGCTCACGCTGGATTACTTCCTTGATCAGGTCGTCGTCGTCCGCCGTCACGAAGGTCTTGATCGGGAGCCGTTCCTCCGGAGGCGTCTGGATGACGGACAGGTCGCGGATGCCGGCCAGTGCCATGTGGAGCGTGCGCGGGATCGGCGTCGCCGAGAGCGAGAGCACGTCGACCGAGGCGCGCAGCTGCTTCAGCTTCTCCTTCTGCATCACGCCGAAGCGTTGCTCCTCGTCGAGGATGACCAGGCCGAGGTCTTTGAAACGCACATCTTTTTGCAGCAGGCGATGGGTGCCGATCACGACGTCGACTTCGCCGACCATCAAGCGGCGCAGGACATCGGTCGCCTCGGCGTCGGAGCGAAATCGGGAAAGCATGTCGACTTTCACGGGAAACGGCTGGAAGCGGTCGCGAAAGGTCAGGTAGTGCTGCTGCGCGAGCACCGTGGTCGGCACCAGGACGCCGACCTGCTTGCCGTCCATCACCGCTTTGAAGGCGGCGCGCACGGCCAGTTCCGTCTTGCCAAAGCCAACGTCGCCGCACAAGAGCCGGTCCATGGGACGCGAGTCTTCCATGTCCGCCTTGATCTCCTCCATGACGCGGATCTGGTCCGGTGTCTCGTCGTATGGGAACGACTGCTCCAGCTCCTGCTGCCAGGGTCCGTCTTCCGAAAAGGCATGGCCTTCCACGAGCTGCCGCTTCGAATACAGCTCGAGCAGGTCGCGCGCGACTTCTTCGACCGACTCGCGGACCCTGCGCTTCGCCCGGTCCCACTCGCCGGTCCCGAGCCGCTGCAACTTCGGCGACGCATCACCACCACCGACATACTTCTGGATCCGTTCGAGGTGCTCGACCGGCACGTACAGCTTGTCGCCCTCGGCGTACTCGAGCTGCATGTATTCGCGCTCCTGGCCCTCGTCTCCCATCAGCCGCATGCCGGTGAAGCGCCCGATCCCGTGATCGACGTGGACGATCAGGTCACCGGGCTCGAACTCCAGCTCCCAGGTGGCCGAGCGCGCGCGCACCACGCCGCGCCGGACCCGCTGGCGCAACCCACCGAAGAGATCGGTGTCGCCGTAGACCTCGAGCTGCTGAGACGGAACGCGGAAGCCTTGCGCGACCGGCTGGTTCCCGAGGACGACCAGCCCCGCTGCCAGCGGCGTCTGCGACCAGAGAAAGACCCCGCCGGCCGGGTAGACATCGCGATCCTCGAGCAACTCGCGGAGCCGCGGTTCCTGCTGAGTCACGATCAGCACGCGCGACTTTGCGCGCGCGTCGGTCCGCACTCGGTCGGAGAAGGCGTCGATCCGGCCCGCGTAGGCGTCCACCGGCTCGAACCCGAGGTCCAGCGTGCCGATGTCCGCGCCCCGGGCGATCTCGAGCCGGCGCCACCGACTGGCGGCCTGCCGCAGGCCGGCGATCGGCACCAGTCCCGGCCGCAGCCGCTGAGGCAGCTCGCCGCGCTCGATCTCAACCTCGACGAGCTCCTTGAGTTCCTGCTCGCGTTGTTCGGCCTGCGTGAGGGATCGCCGCCCGTCGAGGGAGAGGATCAGGGCGTCGGGCGGCAGATGGTCGAAGAGCGTCGGCTGCGATGGATCGAGGTAGGCCTGGAAGCCTTCGATCCCGTCGAAGTAGGCGCCCGATCGCACCCGCTCGATGTCCGCGAGCCACTGGTCGCCCACCTCGGGAAGGGTGTGACTGAAGTCGATCTCACGCAGCGGCGCATCGGCGGCCGCCACGGCCTCGCGCGTCAGGATGACCTCCGCCGCGGGAAGGATGCGCGCGGTTGCGATGTCTCCGACCGAACCTTGCGACTCCACCTCGAACTCGCGAAGCGACTCGAGCTCGTCGCCAAAGAATTCGCTCCGCAGTGGGCGACGCCTGTCTGGAGGGAAGCAATCGAGGATGCCGCCGCGCAGACTGAACTCGCCACGGCCCTGGACAAGCGGTTCCCGCCGGTACCCGAGGGTGGTCAAGCGGCGCACCAGGTCATCGACCGCATAGGTCTGCCCCGGCGCGAGCGTGAAGCCCCAGCGTCGCAGCGCCTCGGGCGCCAGCGTCGGTCGGGTCATCGCGGTCCAGGAGGTAAAGCAGACAACCGGTTCGCCGGCGCCGAGCGCGTCGATCGCCTCCAGCCGCCGTCGGACGGTCTCCTCATCGGGCGCGAGGCGATCGAAGGGGAGCGTCTCGACCGCCGGAAACACGACCGTGCGCACGTCGTCGCGGAACCACGCGCCCGCTTCCTGGAACAACCCTTCCGGGTCGGGCACCATCGCGAGCACCGGCCGCCGGGCGCGTCTCGCGAGCCAGACAGCGAAGACCGGCAGCGCGCTGGAAGGAACTCCGTGAGCGTCGAGGGTGCCGATGGGCGCGTTCCACCACCCCTCCAGCCGCTCGCGGGCTGGGAGGGCGTCGAGCAATTCGAGCAGGGTCTGCGTCATCGACTTCGAACCATGCAAAAATGCGCCCTCGGCACAGTGCCGGGGCGTGCGCAGGTCAGCTTACCATCGGCTCGCTGACTTGAAACGCATCAAATCTAATGAGCGCGCCCCGGTGTGGAAAGGCGCGCGTGGATGCCATCAGCGGCGCCGCAGCGTGTACCAGTGCGAGCCAAACGGATCGGTGCCCGGTCTCGCCTCGACCAGCTCGAAGTCCGCGAACCGGGCCCGGACCTCATCGGGCGTGATGCCCTTCGGAAAAAATCGGCGGCGGCGCGCGTCGGGCTGGCGCCCGAACGCGTAGAGCAGGTACGTCGCGCCGGCACGAGCCATGCGGCTCAGCTCGCGCTTGTAGGCGGGTCGGGCGCTGTCCGGGAAGGAGTGAAAGCACCCCTGGTCGAAGAGCAGGTCGAAGCCCGGCTCGATCGGGAGCGCATGCAACCGCGTCACGTCGCCCACGAGAAAGGCCACGGACACGCCGGCTGCCGCAGCCTTGGTTCGCGCGACACGGATCGGCCGGGGAACGAAATCGACGCCGGTGACCTGCCAGCCTTTGCTCGCCATATAGACGGTTGTTGTCCCGGTGCCACAGCCGAGGTCGAGCGCCCGACCGGCCGGGAGTCGACGCGCGCCTTCGATGACCTCGACTAGCTCGGGCGGCGAGACGCCGCTGTCCCACGGGGTGAACCCCCGTTGGTACATCAGCCGGAAAAGGATGTTGGAGATCAGACTCACGCCAGTTCCTCGGCCCAGCTTATGGCCGGCCGGCGTTACGGCGAACTGGCGAAGCCATAATCGAGAAGACCGGCTGCCTCGTCGAAGTTGCGAGGGGATGCCAGCAGAACCACCATCAGATCGCGGCCGTCGCGCGTGGCGGTGGCAATCAAGCATCCACCGGCACGGCCGGTCCACCCGGTCTTGAGCCCGGTGGCACCGCGGTACTTGCGGACCAGCTCATTCAGGTTATAGAGCGCGTAGGCATGGTGGGTAGCGGTCGC
>DATNNA010000249.1:0-3495 GCA_035602075.1 Binatus sp. (SeqCode)
GACGTGATGGTCAACGAGATTGCCAACTACGGCAACACGTCGACCGCCTCGATCCCGCTCGCGCTCAAAGATGCGCTGGCCGCGGGCCGGCTGAAAACCGGCGACCATCTCGTCCTGGTCGGCTTCGGCTCCGGGCTCACCTGGGGTGCTTGCGTCATCAAATGGGAAGGCGCGCCCGTCAGGGCGGCGGCCTAACCCATGTTTCGTCCCAAAACGCGGTATGTCGCTCTACCGTCGCCGCGTGCCGGCGTCGGCGAAGAGGTCGACCGGCTCACCTGTCCCAAGTGCGACACCTCGCTCGAGCCCGCCCGCCTGACGGCGGCGCTGGGCGTCTGCTATCGCTGCGGCTACCACTTCCGGCTGCGCGCCCCCGAGCGGATCGCGATGCTGGTCGAGCCGGGCTCGTTCCGGGAAGAGGACCAGGGGATCGTGGCGAAGGACGTCCTCGGCTTCAAAGACTCGCTGCCCTACACCAAGCGGATCGAACAGAGCCGCGCGGCCACGGGTGCCAACGAGGCGGTCATCTGGGGCGAGGCCATGCTGGCCGGTCACCGGCTGGTGGTCGTCTGCCTCGACTTCGCCTTCATGGGCGGCAGCATGGGCGCGGCCACCGGTGAAAAGATCACGAACGGTATCGAGCGCGCCCTCCAGCGCCATTTGCCCCTCCTCATCATCTCCGCCTCGGGAGGCGCCCGGATGCAAGAAGGGATGCTGTCCTTGATGCAGCTGGCGAAGACGTCGGCGGCCCTCGGCCGGCTGAACGCGGCCGGCGTTCCCTACATTTCGCTGTTGACCGACCCGACGATGGGCGGGGTCACCGCCAGCTTCGCCTCCCTGGGCGATGTGATCATCGCCGAGCCCGGCGCCATGATCGGCTTCGCCGGCGCGCGGGTCATCCAGCAAGCCACTTACGAGACGCTTCCCGAGGGATTTCAGACGGCGGAGTTCCTGTGGACGCACGGCATGATCGACCTCGTGGTGCCCCGGCCCGAGCTGCCGGCCGTCTTGCGCCAGCTGCTCGACCTCTACACGAGGAATGGCAAGGCCGCCAGCGACTTCGAACTGCCGCGTCAGGCGGAGAGGCCCGCGCCCGCGTCCGTCGTTCCCCGGTGAGCGACAACGGATCGGTCGCGGCAGCCACCTGGGAGCAGGTCGAGCTCGCCCGGCACCCGGACCGGCCCTACGCCCTCGACTACATCCACGCGATCTTCAGCGATTTCTTCGAGCTGCACGGTGATCGCGTCTTCGGTGACGACCACGCGATCATCGGCGGGCCGGCCGCGCTCGACAAGCGGACGGTCATGGTCATCGCGCAACAGAAGGGCCGCACCACGGCGGAACGGGCGATGCGCAATTTCGGGATGGCCAATCCCGAGGGCTACCGCAAGGCCCTGCGGCTGATGCGGCAGGCGGAACGATTCCAGTTTCCGATCGTGGCCTTCGTCGACACGTCCGGTGCCTTCCCCGGCGCGGGCGCGGAGGAGCGTGGCATCGCCTGGGCGATCGCGGACAACCTGGTGGCGCTCTCCCAGGCGCGCGTCCCGATCGTGACGCTGGTGATCGGCGAAGGCGGCAGCGGCGGGGCGCTGGGAATCGGCGTCGGCGACCGCCTGCTCATGATGGAACACTCCATCTACAGCGTCGCCATGCCCGAGGCCTGCGCCTCCATCCTCTGGCGCGACATTGCCCGCAAGGTCGAGGCGGCCGACGCCCTCAAGCTCACGGCCGCGGATTTGAAACGGCTCGGCCTGGCGGACGAGATCGTGCCCGAACCGCCGGGCGGCGCCCAGAACGACTTCGGCGTCGCGACCGACGCGGCCGGCGCGGCGCTCCGTCGCCATCTCGCGACGCTCGAGGCGATCGACATCGATCGCCTGGTCGAGGAGCGCTACCAGCGGTACCGGAAGATCGGCGCCTAATATCTGAACCACTGCCGTGGCCACGGAAACGGTAACCCAAGCCCCAACGCGTAAACGCGAGCGTCTCGACCCCTCGGTCTTTCGGCTGCCGGTCGAGCGCATCCGCGAGGGCTATTACAGCGACGTCTACTTCAACCGAACCGTCGACGTCCTGAAGGCGGACAATCGCCACCCGCACGTTCTGATGCAGGTCTTCCAGAAGAACCAGTCCGTCGTGGGCGGCATGGACGAAGCGATCGCCATCGTCAAGCTGTGTTCCGAGGATTTCGCGCAGCTGCGGGTCCACGCGCTCTACGACGGCGACGAGGCGGCGCCCTGGGAGACGACGATGACGATCGAGGGCGACTATTCACTCTTCGCCCGCCTGGAGACCGTCTACCTCGGGGTGCTCTCGCGCCGGACCAAGGTCGCCACCAATGTTCGACGGGTGGTCGAGGCGGCCAATGGCAAACAGATCATGTTCTTCCCCGCTCGTCACGACCACCACCTGGTGCAGACCGGCGACGGCTACGCGGCCCACGTCTCGGGCGCGATCGGTGTCTCCACGGACGCGCAGGCGTCATGGTGGGGTGGGCAAGGGATTGGAACGGTGCCGCACGGACTGATCGCCGCCTACAACGGCGACACCGTGCTGGCGGCACGCAAATACGCGGAATACATGGAACCGACGGCTAACCTGGTGGTGCTCGTCGATTGGGAGAATGATTGCGTTCGGACCTCGCTCGAGGTCGCGCGGGCGCTCAAGGATCGGCTGTGGGGTGTTCGCCTCGACACCTCGGAGACGATGGTCGATGTCAGCGTCCAGAAATTGATGGGTGACTTCGACCCCCGCGGTGTCAACCCGCAGCTCTGCCACCTGGTCCGCCGCGCCCTCGACCGGGAGGGCTTCGAGCACGTCAAGATCGTTGCCAGCGGCGGCTTCAATGTCGACAAGATCAAGCGCTTCGAGCGCGAGCAGGTCCCGGTCGACGCGTATGGGGTCGGCAGCGCCTTTTTCCAGGGGACCTATGACTTCACGGCCGACGTCGTGATGGTCGAGGGCCGGCCCTGCGCCAAGGCGGGGCGGCGTTACCGCCCGAACCCGCGGCTCGAGCCGGTGACCTGACCATGCCCAACGTCACCATCGTGGTCGATGTGCTCAACGGCTTCTGCAAGCAGGGGAACCTCGCCTCTCCTCGTTGCGACGCCGCCATACCGAAAATCCGCGAGGCCGTCGAGGCGCGCCGGCGGGCCGGGGACCAACTCATCTTCCTGGCGGACACACACGACCCGAATGACCGTGAGTTCGAGGTCTTTCCCGTGCATTGCGTGCGCGGGACCCTGGAGTCCGAGGTGGTGCCCGAACTGCAGCCAATCCTCCAGGAGGCCACCCTCATCCGGAAGCGCCGTTACTCAGGCTTCTTCGAAACCGACCTCGAGGCCCGGCTGCGGGCCGCGCAACCGGAGCAGGTCACGGTCGCCGGGGTCTGCACCGACATCTGCGTGCTGCACACCGTCGCCGACCTGCGCAACCGCGATTACCGCGTGGTGGTCCCGGCATCGGCCGTCGAGACGTTCGACGGACCGGGCCACCCTG
>DATNNA010000250.1:0-3788 GCA_035602075.1 Binatus sp. (SeqCode)
CATCGGCCTCATTGAGCAACTTGACCTGGCAGTCGGCCAGAGCCTGCGAGCACGCCAGGCACTTGTAGTACTTGGCTCGCTCCTTGATCAGGGCTATCAGATTCACTGCTGTCCACTATAGATGGCGCTCTGGCGGTTGGCCAAGGGCCCATATCGAACGATCACCCGTCGAGCCGGTAGATCCGAATCTGTGGGCCGGGCCTGACCCAGCCTCCATATCCGGCGAGGGGCACATAGTAGGTGTCGATCGGGTCGAAGACGCTGTCCGGACATCCGTTCGTCGGTGAAAAGCTCGCCAGCGGCGGCCCCTGCGCCCGCAGCGTCCGCTCCAGGGGGCTGAGCGCCTGGCACCCGGTGCCGGGCGTTTCATAGCCAACGACCACGTAGATGATCCCCTCTTTCCGAAAGCTGTCGAGCGATGTCAGCTGGAGGTCGTCACGCGTCAGCTCACGGATCGTGTACTGGGTTTCCAGCCGGCTGTCGAGGAAGGCTGCGATATACGGATCCGTCGCCCCGTGACTGTGCTCGCCGCTGTCGATCATCGCCTGGTCGTGGGCGGGACCGGCCATGTAGGGCACCGCGGCCCTGGTGCCGGCGGGCACGTGCCGTGCCATCCAGTCGAAGGCGAGGGTGCGCGTATCAGTCTGCTGGATCAAGAGGTCGTAGCGAACGTCGTGAAGGATCGGCGCGATCGCGATCAAGACGAAGGCCACCGCCAGCGCCAGCCGCCGCGCCCGACCTGGCGCGCTGAGGCCGACGAGCGCCGCGAGCGCACGACCGCCGAGCAGCAGTAGCGGCGGAATCATCGGATCGGCGTAGCGAAGAAAGACCGAGCGGCCGGCGCCGATCAAGAGGAAGTAGACGAGCAGGAATGTCAGCATGATCACATCGGCCGGTTGCCGTCGCCAGGCGGCGTAGGCGACACCGATAACGGCCAGCAGCACGAGCACAGGGTCGATGCCATACCACAGCGCGCGGCTCAGCTGCACCCAACCGATCGCGGGCGCGGTCGCCCGTCCCAGGTGCTGAAAGATGTAACCGATGCCGTGCTGCGTCATCGCTGGATCGAGCACCAGGAAGGGCGAGGTGAGCACCATGGTGACGACACCGATGACGCCGATCAGGGCCAGGCGCCCGACCAGCCGGGGCCAGCGGCTGGACTCCGCGCGGGCCCGAAGCGTTTGGGCGGCGGCGATGCCGGCGAAAACGAGGGCCCCGTTGTACTTGAGGCTCGCCGCCACGCCCAGGCTGATCCCGTTGAGCAGCAGGGGCCGCACGCCGTCCGAGTGGAGTGTGCGGTACGCGATGTAGAGCACGACCACGCAGGCGAGCGTCAGTGGGATGTCGAGTGTTCCGAAGTGGCTGTCGCGCACGTGGAGGAAGGCGACTGAGAGGGCCGCAGCTCCAAAGAACCCGGCGAGCCAGCCATAGGCGCGACGCCCGAACTCGAAGACGAGCAGCACCGTGAGACTGCCCAGCAACGCATCGAGGACGCGCACGCCGAGATACCCCGACGCGGGGTCGGACACCAGGCCCACGAGGCGGAACGGCGCCAGCCACGCCGCCGAGACATAGAAGTAGAGATGCGGCCAGTCAGCGAAGTGTGGGTTCAGGATTCCATGGAAGATCCCCATGGCCCGACCGACGGTGACGTCCTCGTCCGGTCGATAGAGGGCCGGCAGCCCGAAGTTGATCCCCCAGAGCCGCAGCCCGGCCGCAACGACAAATAGTCCGGCGACCGCGCCGGCGGCAAAGCGGGGTGGGCGCTCCGAGTTAGCTGCCGACGAGGTCCGGCCGGGTCGGGCCGTAGAGATCGACCGGCACGGGCGTGGGCTCGTGCTTCTTCGCCTCGAGCTTCTTCACCGCGTCGATGGCGGCGGTAGTCGCGTCGCCGACGGCGGTCGTGATCTGCCGCGTCAGCTGCGACCGCACATCACCGGCCGCGTAGACGCCGGGCAGGCTCGTCTGCATCGTTGAGTCCGTCACCAGGAAGCCGAGCGGGTCATGCTCGACGTGTTCCCGATGATCGAAGAACTGGACGTTTGGTTGAAAACCGATGAAGACGAACAGGCCGGTGACCTTCAGCGGCCGGGTCTGACCCGTGGCAACGTCTTTCAACGTGATCTCCTTGACCTGGCCGTCCTCACCCTTGACCTCGGTGACGATCGTGTTGGTGATCAGCTCGACCTTGGGATGCTTACGCGCCGCCTCGACCAGAATGGCCTGGGCCCGGAACTGCTCGCGCCGGTGGATGATGTAGACCTTCTTCGCGAAGCGGGTCAGGAACACGCCCTCCTCGAGGGCGGCATCACCGCCACCGACCACGGCCACCTCCTCTTCCCTGAAGAAGGCGCCATCACAGACCGCGCACTGCGAAACGCCGCGACCCTGGAACTCGCTCTCGCCGGGGATGCCAAGCTTGAGCGGCTCGCCGCCGGCAGTCAGGATCACGTAGTCGGCAACGTACTCGCCATCTTCGGTCTGCACCACCTGCTTGTCACCGCGACGGTGGATGCCGGTCACGCGAGTGGTCTCGAGCTCGACGCCGAACTTGACGGCCTGGTCGGCCATCCGCTGGGCGAGCTCCGGCCCGGTGATGTGGTCGAAGCCCGGATAGTCTTCGATCGCCTCGGTGTTGAGCAGCTGGCCGCCCGGCGCGCCGCGCTCCAACACCACGGTTTTGACCCGCGCTCGTCCGGCGTACAGGGCGGCGGTCAAGCCGGCCGGCCCAGCGCCGATGATGACCACGTCGTACTGGCGGTTTTTTTCCATCGCTTGCGAAGCTCCCATGTTATCTAAGCCTTATCCCAGTTCCAGTATTCCCAAATTCGCCTCTCCCGAACGAGGCTGGTCGGAGCGTCGCGCGCCGTAACCCCGGGCGGTATATAACTGCGGAAGTGGATGCCTGAGGACAATAAGACCGGCGCCGCGGTGTTCGCTTCCCCCGGAAAGGTCGTGGCGCTGCCGCAGGCCGACGCGACCCACGGTCAGGACCATCTCACCTGGGCGTACCAGACGCATGTCACAGCCATCTACCAGTACATCTACAGCCGAGTCGGTAACCGCCCGGACGCCGAGGACCTCACCGCCCAGGTGTTCATGAAGGCAATCAGCGGCATGCGCAGCGATGTCTCGGTCCCCGAGCTGCGCAGCTGGCTCTACCGGGTGGCCCAGACCACCCTGGCCGACCACTGGCGGGAGTATTACGCCGAGGACACGGGGGAGCTGGAGGACGACGTGACCCGAGCGCCGGCGCCCCGGGAGAACCCGGAGGCGGTGTTGCGGGTGGACTCCCTGCTCGCCACCCTCCCCGAAAGTTACCGGCGGGTGCTGGAGCTGCGCTTCCTGCGGGGCTACTCGGTGCGCGAGACGGCACAGGAGCTCAACCTCAGCGAGACGAACGTCAAGGTTTTGCAGTTCCGGGCGCTCAACCGCGCCGGACGCGAACGCGGGAGGGCGACGTGAACGACGATCCCGAACAGCTCGACCAGCACGTCGAGGACCTGCTGCAGGACCGCCGGCCGGAGCGCACGCCGCTCGCCGATGAAGCCGCCCTGCGCGCGCGGCAAACCGCCGCGATGCTCCGGGCCGCCAAGCCGGGAGCCGGGCTGCCGTCGAAGGACTTCCTGGAGCGCATGCAGGGCTCGATCAACGATTGGGTCGGAGAGCGGTCGGCGCGGCCGCAACCCGCTGCACGCCCCAGCCGCCGGTCGCTGCTGTTGACGGGTGCTGCCGGCATCGCCGCCGGGGTGGCGGCCGCCGTCGGCATCGACCGCCTGGGCAAGGCC
>DATNNA010000251.1:0-7576 GCA_035602075.1 Binatus sp. (SeqCode)
AGGCTATGAGAAACCTCGCGCTGATGCCGGGAATGGCATGGCGGATTCGACTGAGATCCAAGCTGCTCCGGGTTCCTCTTCCTGCTGGCTTCGACGATGCTGAACAAGTGATTCGTGAGGATAAAGGCAGGCTCTAGCGGACGCTAGTGCCCTTCGTGCCCTCGAAGACGTTCGGATGAGTAGCCCGTAGCGGATTCGAACCGCTGATTTCTGCCTTGAGAGGGCAGCGTCCTGGACCAGCTAGACGAACGGGCCTTGGGCCTCGGCGGCGAACCCATATTATAGGTAGGCTCAGCCACAGCACCCGGAGGATTTCATCGTGATCTACGATCCGACCGCCGTCAATTACGTGATGAATTCGCTTCAGGCTGCCAGCTATCTCGGCGTGCCCAAGGATCTGATCGACGACCTCGTCGCCAAGCGCAATATCCCCTTCACCAAAGTGGGCGATCGCGTCGTCTTTTCCAAAGCCGCGCTGGACTACTGGATCTATGCGAAGTCGATGGAGAACCTTCAGGACGATCTCCCCAACCTTGGCTTCCAGGGCCGAAAGGTCGGCTGATCATGAAGATCGGTCGCCTGGTGCGGGCCGCGCTCTTCTTCTTGACGCTGGCCGCCGTCGCC
This sequence comes from Binatus sp. (SeqCode), assembly GCA_035602075.1. Taxonomy (GTDB): domain Bacteria; phylum Chloroflexota; class Dormibacteria; order CF-121; family CF-121; genus CF-13. The sequence goes on from DATNNA010000251.1 coordinate 625, forward strand.
CAGGAGCTGAGCAAGCCGGAGGGTGAGCGGACCTGGCATGGGCGGGTCGCCGGCGTGCCCTATGACTTCCGGTTTCCAACATTCAGGCGGTTCCGCGACGCGTACTGGAACCCCAAGGATGACCGCATCTTCACCGATCGCGTGGTCGGCATCGGGTGGTCCATCAACTTCGCCCAGCTGATTCCGCGTCTGCAGGAGGGCTACCGCCGCCTGGCCGAGCGGCACCTAACCGAACACAGGTGACGGTCCGGTAACGTCCGCTTCTCACGAGTGACAGCCTTTCTGCCACTCAGCGTTCTATTAACGTGCCTGCGCCCAGCCAGCGCTCCTGCCCGGTGGCCGGCGGCCATCCTTCTACGTGCGGGAGCGGCAAATGAGTGGACTTCAAAACTTCCTAACGCCCTTCAGCCATCTCGTCTTCGCCAACCGGGACAAGGTCATCGTCCTACTGGCGGGGGTGCTCGCCCTGGTCGTCGTCCAGTTGCTGGTTGCGCGCTGGCGGAACGAACGCCTGCAGCGCGACCTGGCGGCGGCGAAGTCGGGCAGCTCCAGTAGTGGCCGGCGCTATGTCACCAATGCCCCCGTCGCCGAAGAGGCGCAAGTCGAAAGCGGAGCGCTCCCACCGGTCAAGGGCGGCCGCACCTACGCACGCAACCTCGGTACGGCGCTGCAGAAAGCCGGCATAGCCCCGCAGATCTACTCGCCGCCGCCGCCGCCCGGCTGGGCACCAAACACGAATCCGCCGCAGCAGGGCATGGGTCAGCCTGGGCCTTACGCGCCTCAGAACGCGCCCTGGGCCGCCCCGGCCCCGCCGCAGGCATCGCCCTGGGGCGGCTACCCCGCCCCCGGCCGACGTGGGATGCCCGAGCCGCAGCCGAATCAAGCTCCGTTCTATCAACCTCAGCAAGTGCCGTCGCAGCCAATGTCTCAGCCGATCGCGCCGCCACCAGGCGTCCCTGGGCCGTATGCGCCGCCCGTCGGGTCGCCGTTCGGACCACCCGCCTTTTCACCCGCGATGAGCGGGCCCGCCGCAGCGGCGAGCTTCGCACCGGCGAGCACTCCGGCGCCGCCACCCGCCCCGTTGAGCGTCGCGAGCCCTCCGCCTGCCGTCGAAGCTCCCGCACCGGAACCGCCCGCGGAGGAAGCGGGCCGCCGTGGAAAGCCGAAGCGTCGTCGCTTCAACTTCAACGTCCTCGAGAACCTCGAGAAGATGGTGCAGTCGAAGACGCCCGAACCCGCACCGACCACGGGCTGGGCTCCGCCAGTGGCGGGGTCGCCCGCAACGTGGACGCCGCCGGTGCCGGCACCCGCGGTTGCACCGCAAGCGGCCTCCGCACCAGCGCCATCTGCCCCCGCGTTCCCCTCCGCACCACAGTCAGCCGCCACCGCCCAACCGGCGCCGGCCGTCGAAGCGACCCCTGCAGCCGAAGAGTCGCAGGAAGCGGAATCGTTGCCGCTCCAGTTCGGCCCGGAGGTCGAGCCAGAAACCGAGAAGGAATCGCTGCCCGTGGGTTTCGGCCCACCGGGTGAAGTCGAAGCCGAGGAATCCGAGCCTGCCCGCGTCGAGACAGAGCCGGAGCCGGAGGCGACCGTGGTCAGCGAAGCGGAAGACGTCCCCGTTGCCGAACCGGAAGCGGAGCCTGAACCGCAACCAGAGCCGAGGCGCGACGCACGAGGGTCGATGCGATCCATGCTCTTTGGCGAGGAAGCGGTCGCGACGCCCGAGCCGGAGCCTTCGGCCGTGCCTGCCGAAGCTGAGCCGGAGCCGGTCGCGTCGGAGCCGTCGTGGGAGGAGCACGCGCCCACCCCTGAACCCGTCACGGCGGCCGCTGACTCCGATACCTGGCGCCCATGGAGCGCGGCGCCTGAGCCTCAGCCCGAGATGGTCGCCACCACCGAGCCCGACGAAGGGCCGTCCGCGAGCGTCCCAGAGACCCCGATGGCCGGCGCTGACGGGCCCAGTGCCGGGACGGTGGTGATTATCGAGGATGATCCGGTTGCCGCCAATTACTATGCGACGCTCTTTCGCGGCAACCACTACCGCGTCGAGGTGGCCAACGACGGGGTGTCCGGCGTCGACCTCTGCACCCGTCTTCTGCCACAGCTCATCATGCTCGACGTGATGATGCCGCGCCAGAACGGCATCCTGGTCCTGCAGACCCTGCGGGCGTCCGATGAAACGAAGAACACACCGGTGGTCGTGATGTCGAACTTCAGCGAGCCCACCTTGATCAAGCGCGCCATCCAGCTCGGCGCTCTCGAGTACGTCATCAAGACGCAGGTCGAGGGTCCCGCCCTCCTCAACGCCTTGCCCCGCTGGATGAACCACGAGAAGGCGTTCGCGGCCGCGTAGGCCGCCTCACCCGAGCGCGTTTCGCTAGCGGGTCGCGCGCAAGGTCACGATTTCCCAGGGTCGCACCGGAAGCCTGAGCACGCCGCCCTTCGAACCCGGCTGCTCGCGCGCTACGCCGCCGAGGGTGACGACCGCCACGGCCGCCGGCTGCGGCTGCAGTCGAACTAAGGCCTCGCGTGACTGCTCCGACGCATTCAGGATCCTGAGGTCGTACCCTCCCGCGCGCGGCACCAGCGCGGTTATCTGGATGCACTCAGGTTCGAGCTCGATGACCGGGACCGACGTGCTCACGAGCGCGCCTCGTCCCGGTATCAGGGGCAGCAGGGTCGACTCGGCGGCGCGCCATGCCCCTCCTTCTTGCCAGTCGCCGGCATGGAAGAAGAGACTGTACCGAAACCGGTGTCCGCCCGGCAGCTGCGCGCCCGGCGTTTCCATCTCAGGACCCGCGTCCCCTTTTCGTGTGACGAGGTCATCCCGCGAGAGCCAGCCGACCGAGCGCAGCAGCGTAAGAGCGAGTTCCTGCGGAGAGCCTGGCAGCACTTCGTACTCGTGCAGGCCGTGAGTGATCAGCGAGACGCCCGCGCGGCCGTCGCTGACATCGATGAACGACCACATCGGGTAGGTTGGCAGCTCCACTTCATCCGCGCCGGGATCGCGTCGCGCGGCGGTCACGGCGCGTGCCGTCACGTGAAAGGCGGTATCAGCGGCGGAATGGCTCGCCTGAAATGGCAAGGGGAAATGGACACGAAGTCGATGATCCTCGGCGCGGTTGATCACTTCCAGCTCGATGTCGAGTCGTGGTTGGTCGGCTTCGAGCGACACGGTGAATCGGATCGGCAAGGCGGTTTCCTCGGCGCCGCGAGTCTGCCGGTCATGGCTGAGTCCGCTGAAGACCGCGAGATCGTAGCGCGCTTCGAGACGGGCTCGTAGTGGCCCCTCTTCCACGAGCGCGCGCCTGAAGTTGCGCACGGGATCAGCCGGCTGCGGGTTGTCGTCGGGTGGCGAGAAGTTGTATTCATCCCCGGCGTCACCTTCGTCGACCAGCCGGTGCAGCCCCAGGTAGCTCGAACCTGTTCGCCGGTCGAGAATCGCCAGCGTTCCATCGGGAAGAAGCTCGCAGACCAGATGGCCGTTCTCGAGCCGAGCTCCGTGAGCGGTGACCGGCGTCGTGGGACTGGTGGTCGTTAGCGAAACCACGGAGCCTCCGGCGATGAGGGGGGTGAGAACCAGCGCGCCTTCAACCTCCACGAGGCCCTGTCGTGGGAATGCGCTCGGGTTCCAAACCTGTCCGGCACCGGCCAGCTTCGAAATGGACCCGTCGATGATTCGCTCGGCGATCTCGATCACCCGGGTACTCCGGCGCGTCGATGCCTCGGCGACGGCGTCGATGCCGGAGCCGCAGGCCGTATCGTGCGCGGCGTTTTGCAGGATCAGCGCCCAGGCCTCGTCGAGGGCGTCGGCCACATCGACCCCGGTCAACGCGGCGATCGGCTCCGCCATCCGCTCGAGCAACCGGGTGGCCGCGAAGTATCGCTGCTTATCGGGGGCCCGAACCGAGAGCGTGCCCATCAGGACGTTGGCGCGCGCCGACGAGCGCAATTCACCGCGCCAGTTCGGCCAGCCCTGCTCGGGTAGCGTGGCCAGGTAGTCGTCGAGGCGAGCGAGCCGGATCAGGGTCCCGTTGAGACGTCCGCTCGCGGCTCGCACCGCTGCGCTAAGGTCCGCCTGCGGGAGGACGTGGTCATTGCCATTCATGAGCAAGACGTCAGCGGTCGGTCGGAAGGGGGCGATGGCTTGCAGCGCGCTCGCGATGCGCGCCGCCAGGGCGTCAGGCTCGGTCGGGAGATCGACCCCCTGCGAGTAGGAATTGCCCATGTAGGCCGTGAGAATCCGGCTGCCGTCGGGTCCTTCCCAGGTGAAGGCCACGCGGTCGATCACGAGCGGGACGCCTCGCCAGACGGCGGCATAGCGGAAGCCGAGCTGGCGGTAGATTTGCGGCATCTGGGCGGCGTGACCGAAAGAGTCCGGCAAGTAACCGGCTCGCATCGAGCCGCCGTGGACGTCGGCCGACGCGAGCCCGCGTTGCAAGTCACGAACCAGCGTCTCACCGCTGACGAGGAATTCGTCGGGGAGTGTGTACCAGGGGCCAACCTGGATCTGTCCACTGCGAACGGCACGCTCCAGCCGGTTGCGCGCTTCGGGTCGGACCTCCAGGTAATCGTCGATCACGACCGTCTGCCCGTCCATCAAGAAGCGGAAGTCAGGATCGGCCTCGGTCAGGGTCAGGAGCTGGTCCCAGAGCTCGACGAGTTGCGCCCGGAAGGTCTCGAACGTCGCATACCACTCGCGATCCCAGTGGGTATGCGGAACGATATACACCGTCGTCGAGGCGGCCTCAAGCACAGCTTATTGTGCGGGAGAAGTCAGGAAATCAGCCGACCATGTGCCACTTTTCGGAGCCGACCACGTGGACCCAGGTCAAGCCGTTGTCCAGGTCGATCGGGTTCCCGCTGGCATCCAGGTAGACCGCTGGCACATTCGGATCCGGGTGATGCCAGGTGGCGTGGATCACGACGCCGTCGACAAAGATGTCGGCCCTGCCGTCACCGGTGAGCTCGTAGGCCTCGGTGTAATAGCCGTGGAAGCTATTCGCCGGGTTGGTATCGAGGTACGAACTGACGTACTCGACGATGACGGTCTTGGCGTGCACGCGGCCGGTGCCGACGTTGTTGAAGGCCCGACCGTCTTGCGTCTTGACGTACTGCTTGGAGCCGGCGTCGTACTGCCAGGAGGCGCCATGATCGGGCACCGAAACCGTCGGCGCGGCATCGCCCGTAAAGGTGGCGTCGGGATGCTTCGGCGAGATATCGTATACCGGCGCCGGAAGGCCCGCTTGGGAGGTGAAGGCCGTCGTGTTGTTGCCATGCATCATCACGTTGTGCGGCGCGTAGCGGCTGGCATTGTCGCGGTAGAAGACGTTGCCCGCGCCGTGGCTCCAGTCGTTGACGAGGTTCGGGTGCTTCCAGACAAGGCCGAGGATGTAATCGTTCGCGCCGGAGCAGTAAATCATCCCCTTGTACATCAGCTCCAGGCGGATGGTGATCAAGCGGCAACTGCGAACCGGCCCGACGAGGTCGGGTAGTGGGTGCCAGTAGATGGCGCTGAGTCGCGGGATGGATCCCTCGCTGATGTACTCGTAGACCATATCGGCCTGCTGCATCCCTGCCTGCGGACGGGCATCGATGCTGTTCTCGATCTGGATGATGGTCGGCGCGCCCGACCCGATCCGCGCGGGATCGCCCTGCGACGGCACTTCGATGACGGTGGTGAACGCCAACTTCCAGTCGGCCGCCAGCGGGTCCTGCTTTCGGTTGACCGCGGTTTGTGGGATCGACAGCTGATACTGCCGGCTGTGGGCCAGCTTGAGGCTCAGCGTTGCGCTCTTCCCATCACTCGCCCACGTGATCGGCTTATCGGAGGGCTTGCCGTTCAACGAGATCGCCGTCTTGGCGCCGTCCATCGCCTGGGAGAAATTGATCTTGACCTCGCCGGTCGGCTTCACGGCTTGCTGGCCGTCCACGACCGCCTTGTTGTCAACCGTGACGGCCTCGATGGCCGGCGCGGGCTCCGTTTTGAAACCGAAACCGCTGCTGACGCCACGGCCTGAGGTGTTCTGCGCGTCCTTGAGGCTGACGTGATAGGCGGTGTTTGGTTTCATGGTCGGCCGGAACTGGAACTCCTTGGCGCTGACGGCTTTGAAGGCGACCATCACGGATGGCGTCATGCTGAAGGCGCGCTGGACGGAGTCGGGCTTCATCTCCTGGTTGAAGTGAAGATCGATAGTGGCCGTTCGCGGAACCGACTGGTCGCCGTCGTTGACGTTGGCACTCACCTCGAGCGGGGTGGTGATGATGCGAATCACGATGGCCGCTGCGACCACCAGGATGGCGATCGGCGCCAGCCACCAGCGCTCGCGAAGTGTTTTCGTCCAGGTCATTGATCACTCCCTATCACGTGAACCCAGGTTAGCCCGGTGTTGAGATCCACCGGGTTGCCGCTGGCGTCGTAGTAGACAACTGGTAAGTCGCGATTGGGATGTTTCCAGGTCGCATGGATCATCCCGCCGTCGGAATAGATGTCGGCGGTTCCTTCGCCGGCCAGCTCGTAGTACTCGGTGTTGTAGGTACGGTGCACGCCGGTGTTGCCGGGGCTCGTGTCAATGCGCGATTGGACGCGCTCGATGATCAGGTTCTTGGCATGGACCTGGCCGGTGCCCACATTGGTGAACGGCGCGCCGTCCTGCCACTTGAGGTACTCATGCGAGTTGGCATCATAGCGCCAGACGGCCCCATGTTGTGGGATCGATACGCTGGTCGCCGGCGTGGCGCCCGGGAGGGGCGTGTCCGGGTGAGTCGGGGCGATGTCATAGTTGAGCGCCGGCAGACCCGCCGCCGCGGTGTTGGCCGTAATCTTGTCGGGGCGGGCGATGACGTTGTGGGGCGCATAGCGATCCGAGGCCCGGTACATGAAGTCGTACATGTAGTAGTAGTCGTAGACCACGTTCGGCCATTTCCATACCTGGCCGAGGACGTAGTCGTT
>DATNNA010000252.1:0-2239 GCA_035602075.1 Binatus sp. (SeqCode)
GGCCGCTACCTCGATTACAAAGCGGCCGACGCCCCGCTGTACCGCTGTACCGAGTGCGGCAGCCCGGTCGTCGACCTGGGCGAGGTTCCCGGAACGATGGCCGCCGATCGCTTGGCCGAGGAAACCCCGGCCCGTGAGTACGCTTGCCCGAGCTGCGAAGAGCTTTTCAGCGCGCCGAAAGAGCAGACGGTGGTCGTTTGCCCCGCCTGCGGCCAGACGTTTCCCGTCCCGGAACCCACCTAGCCGGCCTTAATCCGGCGGACGATCTCGGGTAGGACCTCGCCGGCTTTGCCGTGGATGACCGCAGCGGCGACCCCGTCGAACGGGGTGGGCTCGGCGTTGACGATGCACAATTCCGCGCCGTGCTCGCGAGCCAATCGTGGAATGCCCGCCGCCGGGTACACCTGTAGCGAGCTGCCGACGATCAGCACCACGTCGGCCGCCTTCGCCAGCGCCTGGGCGTCGCGCAGCGCGCCAACCGGCAAGGACTCGCCGAAGAGCACCACGGTCGGCTTGAGGAAGCGTCCGCCGCATGCCGGACAGCTCGGCGGACAATGCTCGCGGTTCATCTGGTCCACCTCGTCGCGCGGGAAGCCGGCGTCGCAATCGAGACAGACGACCGCGTGCGATGAGCCGTGGAGCTCGATCACCTCGCGACTCCCTGCCCGTTGATGCAGGCCGTCGGTGTTCTGGGTGATCACCGCGCGCAGGTAGCCCAAGCGCTCCAGCTCGGCGAGCGCGCGATGCGCTGGATTGGGCTCGGCGTCAGAACGCCGATGATTGAGGCTGTAGGTCCAGTACTGCGCGGGGTCTTTCCGAAAGGTATCGATGTGGGCGACCTTGTAGGGGTCAAATTTCGTCCATAGCCCACCCTCGCCACGGAAGTGGGGGATGCCGCTTTCCACCGAGACGCCCGCACCGGTGAAGGCGATGCCGGAACGCGAGTTGAGCAACAGTGCCGCGGCCTGGCCAACCGCGGCCTCGGTGGCCGTGGTCATCGCAGTCCGGCAAAGAGGTCGTTCTCGGGGACGGGCGCCTCCACTGAACTGCGCACCCGCTCGAAGGTCTCGATGCCCCAGGCCTTCGGTCCGACCGCCTCGCTGATTTTCAAAAACCAGCTGTCTTCTGGAATCTGCGTGCGGTGGGCCCGCATCGCCGCGAGCTTCTTGTCGACAAATCCGCTGACGTCGAGCCAGGTGGTCACCCGGTCGTCTGAAACCGCGAAGGGCGGCGGCTCACCGTCGGTTGAGAACCGATTCTCCACGCCGGCCCGTTCCATCGCCTCGGCTAACTGCTTCATCACCGATTTCGGAAAGGCGGAATAGTAGAGCTTGCTCGGGCGGAACGGCTCCCCGCCGGGAAATCGCTCCGCGTCGGCGGCGTAGTAAAAGGCGCCGATCGCCACGCGATGGGTCTTGATGTGGTCGGGATGCGCATAGCCACCGAACTCGTTCTGGGTGACCATCACCTGTGGACGTACCCGGCGCACGACCTGGATCAGCCGGCCGATCGCTTCTTCTTCGTCAGCTTGCCAGAAAGTTGCCGGCTCGCGGTTCCGCGGCAGGCCGGCCATCCCCGAATCCTCGTAGCCGAGAAAGACCAGCTCGTTGACACCGAGGATCTTGACCGCATTGCGGAGCTCTCCCTCCCGAATGGTCGCGAGCCGTGGCGCGGCCTCCTTGGGGTCCAGGTCTTTATCGAGAATCTCTCCGACCTCGCCGCGGGTGGCGGTGACTAGCGTGGTCCGCACACCTTCCGCGCTGTAGCGAGCGAGCGTCCCACCCATCCCGATGGATTCGTCGTCCGGGTGCGGCTCGACCGCGAGCAAGCTCAGTTCTTTGTCCTTCCCTCTCTGGGGGAGGGTCGGGGAGGGGGCGTTCACTTGCCCTTGCGCGAGCGGACTTCCAGGATCAGTTGCGGCACGATCTTGTGGACATCCCCTACGACGCCGAGGTCCGCCAACTTGAAGATGGGCGCCTCCGGGTCCTTGTTGATGGCGATGATTGTCTTCGCGCCCTTCATCCCGACGGTGTGCTGCATGGCGCCCGAGATGCCGATCGCAATGTAGACCTTCGGCTTCACGGTCTTCCCGGTCTGGCCGATCTGAAATGAGTACGGTTTCCAGCCGGCATCGACCACCGCGCGGCTGGCGCCGACCGCCGCGCCCAGCTCGGCCGCGAGCTCATCGAGCATCTTGAAATTCTCTGGCGCGCCGAGCCCACGCCCACCGCTGACGATG
>DATNNA010000253.1:0-7171 GCA_035602075.1 Binatus sp. (SeqCode)
CTGGCGATGACGTCCGGCTCGACGTGGGGGATCAGCGACGACCTCTTCCACAAGCTGCCGGCGACCGGGCTGGGAGTCCAGCTCAGCGGCGCAGGCATTTCGTGGAAGGCCTACATGGAGGGCTTCACCGGGGACTGCTTCAGCAGCCCCTATCCGTATGCGCTGAAACACAACCCCTTCGCCTATTACGGTGGCGAGTGCCCGCCGAACGTCGTTCCCATGACCGATCTCGCCTCGGACCTGAACGGTGGCACGCCACGGCTCTCCTGGATAACGCCCGGAATGTGCAACGACGGGCACGACTGCGGCGTCGGCACGGCCGATCGCTGGCTCTCGGACATCGTTCCCCAGATCACGAGCTCGACGGCTTGGAAGCAGGGCGGGGCTCTGTTCATCGTCTGGGACGAATCGGGCGCCCCGAACAGCCGGGTTGCGCTGCTCGTGGTGGCGCCGAGTCTCCGTGGGCAGCTCACGATGCCCCTGAATCACTACTCGCTGCTGGCAACGATCGCCGACCGGCTGGGTGTCCCGAGGCTCGGCCTCGCCAAGCAGGCGACGTCGTTGCAGCCCCAGCTCGAGGCGGCTACCGCCAAAAGCCCGACGAGTGGCTAACAACTCCTGACGCTGGCCCTCCGGCGCAAGCGGGGAGGGGATACCCGCGTTCCAGCCTTGCGGGGACGGAACGATGTATCTGATATACTTGATATCAAATTATGCGTAAGGGGAACGCATGATCAACTACTCTCAGTTCGTCGCGCGTCGTGCCTCACCTTTGCCGCTGCTCGGCGCGATCGCCAGCCTGGCGGCGGTCGCTATCTGGCTGGGGGACCCGCAGGCCGGGGTGGGGACGGCCCCTGCCGCCGGTGTCCCGGTGGCGAAGGGCCCGGCGATCTCGGCGCCTGAGCGCTGGAACGACGAGATCTCGCTTCGCGTCCGCAACTCGAGCGGGCTTCCACAAGGTGCGAGCCTCCCACCCGACTCTGGGCGGCTGCAACCGGCCGCGGTGGCCCTCTTCAACCGCGATCGAGCTGCGGCCGGGCTGCCACCGCTCACGGAGTCCGCGACGCTCGACGCGATCGCGTCCACGCGAGCGCAACAAATGGTGAAGGATGGGCTAACCCATGTCCGACCGGGTCACACGGTGAGGGCCGCCACCGAACTGCTGCGCCAGAATGGCGTCGCTTACACCTGGAACGGGGAGAACATCTACTGGTCGGGCGGACCGCCATTCGATGACGCCATGTCCGACGCCGAGGCCTGGTGGATGAACTCGCCCGAACATCGAGACAACATCCTCGGGTCGCATTTCCGCCAGGTCGGCTTCGGCACCGCCATCGACGGCGGAAAGATGTACATCTCCGCCGTCTTTACGGACTAGTGGATCAGGCGGCCGCCTGGCCGTCGACGCGCTCGCCGAGGCTGCGCAGGAGGGCGTGGACGGCCGGCTCCCAGAGGTGCGTGCCGGACTCTTCGCGCAGGATCCGAAGCGCGTCCTGGTTGTTGAAGGCCTTGCGATACGAACGATCGGAGATGAGCACGTCGTAGGTATCGGCTACCGCGACAATCCGCGCTTCGAGCGGAATCTCCTCCCCACGAAGTCCGCGCGGGTAGCCGCTGCCGTCGATACGCTCGTGGTGGGCGATGACGATGGCAGCCTCACGGCGTAAGTTCGGCACACGGGAAAGGATGTCGTGTCCGACTTCGGGATGCCGCTTGATCATCGTCCACTCTCCCGGATCGAGGGCGGCGGGTTTGCTCAGGATGCTATCCGGCATTCCAATCTTGCCGACGTCATGAAGGAGGCCGGCTCGGGCGAGGGTTCGCAGCGTGTCGGTGGGCAGCCCCATCGTCCGGCCGATCCGAACGGCGAACTCCGCGACTCGATGGTTGTGCCCCTTCGTGTTTTCGTCCCTCGCCTCGACCGCGGCGGCCAGGGCCACGATCGTGTCGGAATGCTCGAGCTCGACGCCAACCGTCACCTCGAGATCGAGGGTCGCTTCCATCACCGCGCGAAGTGATTGGCCATTCGCGCGTTGCGCGGCCAGCGATCCGACGGCGATGCCGACGCCGACCAGCATGAGGATGTGGTATTCCCACCAGGAAAGCTTCCAGGCCGTCCCCACCAGCATGATGACCTGGGCTTCGGCGAGCAGGACGAACGCGAGCACGAGCATGCCCTGCAGCGGCAGCCGCGCGGCGACGAATCCGCGGGCCTGGCGCGCGGCGGCGAAGAGCAAGAGGGCGATGGTCGTCCCGGCCATGGCGGTTGAGTAGGGCTTGACGCCGAACGGCAGCTCCGCGATCAGCTCGGTGCTGGCAACGGCGAGCACGCCGTAGATGGCCACCGCGGTGCCGACCAGGACGATCAGCCAGCCGGCGGGCGAGTAGGGGAGTCGACGCTCGAAGGCGGCCGTGATCGGCGTGTAACTGGCGGCGAAGAAGAGGGCGGGGACGAAGAGGCTCAGGTAGGCGGAGACGCCCTTGACGGCGGCGACATACTCGCCGGTCATGAGAATGCCCGGTGTTTCGATGCCGTGGACCGCGAAGATCCCGCCCATGGCCATGAAGCCCAAGCAGAGGAACAGCACCCGATATTGCGCGATCTGGACCGAGGCGATCGCCAGCAGGGCGGCGAGCCCGAAGGCCAGCAGGGAGACCGCCGTCACGATGATGAAGTGCTCGCGTGGGACGACGATGCTCGGATCCGCCGCAGGATGCGCCACCAGCCAGGCAAACATGCCGATGGGGAAGAGCGTGGACCCGAGCGCCGCCGCCGGGATGGCTCTTTGGATCCAGGGGCGCGAAGAGACCGCGGCGGTCGCCATGGAAACGTAACGGCGCGGTGCCCGAAAACCCCCACGGCCCCCACCCCGACCCTCCCCCGCGGGGCGGGGATGGAGATACGCAGTATCATTTGGTTGTGGTTGAGACAAGCGCCCAGACCGCGCTCCAGCAGACCGGCGTCCGGCTGACGCCCCAGCGGCTCGCCATCGCGGCGGTGCTGGCCCAGACGGGGAAGGAAACCTCGGCGCAAGAACTGTACGAGCGCGTGCGCAAGAAGCATGCCTACATCGGCCGGGCCACGGTGTTTCGATCGCTCGACACGCTGGTCACCGCCGGCCTGGCGCAGCGGCTCGAGCGACCGGGTCACGTCTCCGCGTACGTCTGGTGTGAGCCCGGCCATCACCATCACCTGATTTGCACCACCTGCCGCACGGTTGAAGACCTCGACGAGGCCGCGGTCGCGCCGCTCGCCGAGACGATCGCGCGCCAGCGGGGGTTTCGGGTCGATCACGCGACCCTCGACTTTTACGGCGAGTGCCGGACCTGTTCCTCGCGCCAGGGGCGAAGCCGGCCGGCGGCGCGCCGGGCGATGACATCGCTCAGCACCCGCGCGAGGATGTAGCTCCAGAAGGCAATCGTCGTAATGAAGAAGCCGACCGGGTAGGGAAAGTAGTAGGCAACGGTCAAGCCTCCCCAGGTGAAGAGCACCGCCAGCGCCGCGGAAAGCAGTACGCCGCGACTGGGACGAGTCGTGAAGCGCTCAGCGATCGCCGCGGGTGCGACGATCAGGGCAAAAATCAAGAGCACCCCGACGACCTGCACCGCCTCTGAGACGGCGATCGCCAGGATGACCATGAACGCGATAGACAGACCGCGAACCGGAACGCCTTTGGCTTCTGCGACCTCTTCGTCGAGTGTGGCAAAGAGCAGCGGGCGGTAAACGACGACCAGCGCCAGCACCGTGAGGGATCCGGCGACGAACGTCACGGCGACCTCGTCACTCGTGATGCCGAAGATCTGACCGAACAGGATGCCGATCGCGAGGCCGGCGGACCCCTTATAGAGGGCGGTGAAGAGGAGGCCAAGACCGAGGGACCAGGCCATCACCAGGCCGATCGTCACATCGCGGCCACGAAGTCGCTGGCCGAGGGCGCCCATGACCCCGCCGGCCGACATGGTGAAAGCCAGCAATCCAACGATGGGAGCGGCTCCCAGCAGGACCGCGCCGGTCGCGCCCGCAAACCCGATGTGGGAAAGCGCGTGCGCGGCAAAGGAGAGGCCCCGCAGGACCACGAAATACCCGATAACGCCAGCGGATAGCGCGACGATGGTTCCGGCCTCGTAGGCGTGCTGCATAAAGGCGTAGCGAAGGAGTTCCTGCACGTCACGCACCAGGTCCCAGCCGAAGTACGGTGCAGCGGCGAGGTAGTGCTCAGGCATCATGATGCGCGCTTTCCGCCTCCAGCCCCACAACGAACATGTGGCCGTGGCTGTCGTGAAGCACCTCGACGGGAGCGTCGTACAGGCGACTCAGCTGTTCGGTGGTGATGACCTCGGCCGGCTTGCCGATCGCCACGCCGCCGTGCGCCACGTAGAGCACGCGGTCGACGATGGGCAGCAGTGGGTTGATGTCGTGCGCAATCAGAAGGACGGTGAGACCGTTCGCGCGCGCCAATTCCGCGACCAGCTCGGCAATGACAATCTGGTTGCGAAGGTCAAGGCTGGCCAGCGGCTCGTCGAGGAGCAGCATCTGTGGCTTGCCGGCCAGTGCTTGCGCCAGCAGCAGGCGCTGCTGCTCCCCGCCTGACAGTCGCCCGATCGGGCGATCGGCGTAGGCCTGTGCGTCGACCGACCTGATCGCCTGGGCGACGCGCTCATGGTTGTTCGCGGCGTTGCCCATGGCGACCCCCCATCGATCGCCGTCGATACCCAAATGAACGAAATCCCGACCTCGCACCGGCAGATCGCGGTCGATGTTTCGGCGCTGGGGGACGTACCCGATCTGGGCGTTGCCTCGATGCGGACGCGTGCCAAGGACCTGGAGGGTGCCTGCCGCTGGAGGTAGAAGGCCCAGGAGCAAGCGCAGGAGGGTGGATTTCCCACTGCCGTTCGGCCCCAGCACGGCAACGAACTCGCCGGTGTTCACGGTGAAGCTGGCGTTTCGCCAGATCAACTGGTCTCCGTAAGCGGCGGCCAGCTCATCGGCGACGACGGCGGGAGAGATCGGACGCGCCATGCTGCCCGCTATTGTCGGCTCAGCGCGGCCTGGAGGGAGATCAGCTGCCTGGTTTGCCACTCCTGGAAGGTGGCGGTCGTCGGCTGGATCGTTTCCGAGATGCCGACCACAGGGATGCCGTTTCGGGTAGCCAGTTGCCTGAGGTTGTCGGTGATCGGCGTCGAGGTCTGCGTGTTATAGACGAGCAGCTTGATCTGATGCTGCGAGATCTGGTCCTGGAACTGGGCCACGGTTTGCGCCGGCGGGTCCGTGCCCTCAGAGATCGCCTGCATGAATTCTGGCGGCGAGACCAGGTTGATGCCCAACGCGTGCGCCATGTAGACGAAGATGCTTTCGGTCGAGCCGACGGGGATGCCACTGGCGGTGGCTCGGATCTGCGCGACCGCGTCATGGTACGGCTGGAGTGCGGTCGCGAACGCCTCGCGCTGCTGGGTGAAATAACCGGCGTCCGCCGCGTCGAGCGCGCGATAGTCGGCTGTGATCTTGTCGGCGACCTGGTCGACCCAGTCGGGGTTGTACCAAAAATGCGGGTTGTCGCCCGCCTTCTTGTCGAGCAGGTCGGCGACGGTGAACACCTTCCGACTCGGGCTGGGGTTGGCCGAGAGCAACTTCCGTCCCCAGTCGTCGTAACCGGCGCCGTTCAGGATGACGTAGTCGGCCGTCGCGAAGGCGCGCGCATCAGTGGCGCTGCTCTCGTATTCGTGCGGATCAGTGTTTGGGTTGGTGACGACGCTGGTCATCGAGACGTGCGAGCCGCCCAGCTGGGCCGCAATGCTGCCCCAGAAGTTCTCACCGGCGATGACTTGAAGCGTGCCGTTGCCGGAACCGCCGGCGGCGGGGGCGCCGCAGGCAGCCAGCAGGGCGGAAAGGAAACCGCCGAACAGCACGACTTTGATAACCCGAGTCATGTGATACTGAGTATCATACAGAACGCACATTCCCCTCCTCCGCTCGCGGGGGAGGGCAGGGTGGGGGGCCTTTACAACTCGGGGTCTTCACAGATGTCGTTCGCGCGCTTAATGTTGGAAGCGACCCTTCTGGATTTCTCAGAAAAAGGAGGTGCCGGGTGTACTTCGGTGGAGGCGGACTACTGATCGTGCTCGGGATTATTGCGCTGGTGCTCGGCTGGACTTTGATCGGGATCATCCTGATCATCCTCGGTCTGTTCGGCGGCGGCTTCGGGTTCTATAACAGCCGTCGCGGCTCGTAAGCGGGGCGATCCCTTCACAACCCGGCGGCTGCCACCAGGTAGTCGCCGGTTTCTTGTTTCTAGCCCTCTCCGCGTGTGTCGCGCGGCGCGTAGCCAAGGACGCAGGGAAGTCCGTTGACGGTCAGCTGCGCATCGGTGACGGTGTAGGGGTTGAAATTCTGGAAGCGGCACATCGGCCACGAACCCGCCAGCGTGGACGGGAGGTACTCGGTCCCCGGCAGGTAATAGTTCCCACCAACCTGGTCGACGCCCGCGGGGACGGCATACCACTGGTCCGGCTGCGGGGCGAGCGCCTGCTGCATGAACTGGTGCCAGATGGGGGCCGCTCCCACGATGCCGGTGGAATTGTGCGCCAGGCGATGGTAATCGGGGTTGCCCACCCAGACGGCCGTGGCCAGCGTGGGTGTAAAGCCGACCGTCCAGTTATCGCGGAAGTCCTGGGTGGTGCCCGTCTTCGCGCCAACGTGCCGGCCCGGTAGGGTCAGGTCGCCGCCGCAACCGAACGACATGCAACGGTTGCGGTCGTCCGACATGATGGAATCGATGATGAAGGCCACCTGCTGGCTGATGGCGCGGAACTCGTTCTTCGCCGAATCGTACTTGAAGACCGTTTTGCCGAGTCCGTCCTGAATCCGCAGCACCGGTGCCGGCCGGTGGCGGACGCCGAGGTTGGCCAGCGTCGACGCGCCGGTGACCATGTCCAAGGGCGAGACGCCGTACCCGCCCAGTGTCAGGCTCATACCGTAATGGCTGTCGTCTTGATTGAGGCTGGTCACGCCCATCCGCCGCGCGGTGTCGAGCACGGCCGGGATTCCGGTGGTGAGCTCGACCTTGATCGCCGGGATGTTGAGCGAGTTGCCCATCGCCATCTTCAGGGGCACGGTGCCGTGGAATCGCTGGTCATAGTTGAGCGGGGCATAGGGCTTGAGGCCATCTTTGCC
>DATNNA010000254.1:0-12710 GCA_035602075.1 Binatus sp. (SeqCode)
TCCTTACATCTCACTGGGCGGCGTGATCGCGGCCGGACTCGACGGCATCGAGCGACAGCTGACGCTTCCCCCGCCGGTCACCGTCGACCCCTACAACCTCGGCGACAAAGAGCGCCAGGCGATCGGCGCCGACCGTCTGCCTCAGAGCCTCAAGGAGGCCGTCACAAATCTCAAACGCGACACCATGCTCACCGACGCTCTCGGCGAGCGCCTCGCGACTTCCTACATCGCCGTCAAGGAGCTCGATATCGCGGCCTTCGCCGCAGAGGACGAGGCCTTCGAGTTCAGACAACATATCTATAAGTACTAGGGCCGCCGGCGAGCTGCTCCAAGCGTGGGCGGACCAGCCCGCCATCGATCATCACTGCCATCCGCTGCGACGCTGGCCATTTCACCTGTCGGCCGTTGAGCTGCGCGCTTCATTCACCGAAGCACTCGATCCGCAGCTGGCCGCCAACGACGTCGTCTATATGGCGGGCTACCAGGACGCCATCCGCCGAATCGCCAGCGAGCTCCATTGCGACGCGACCGAGGCCGCGATCCTAGCGTCCCGCAATGCCGCCGACCCGGCCGCGTACGCCAAACGGCTGCTGGCGAGGACCGGGACCACCGTCATGCTCGTCGACAACGGCTTTGCCACCACCGATACCCTGACCTTGCCGGAACAGGAGCAGGCATCCGCGATCCCACAGCGCGAGATCATCCGACTCGAGACAGTCGCCGAGAGTCTGATAGGCAGCGCCAACGACCCACGCGAGTGGTACAGCTCGGTCCGCGCAGCGGTGCGGGCCAGCATCGGGCGGGGCGCCGTGGGCGTGAAAACCATCTGTGCCTACCGCGCGACCCTCAAGCTCCAGCCGGTGGACACCGACGCGCTTGGTGTCGCTTTCAGCGCGACGCGCCTGCGCGCCCAACGTGGTGAGCACCCACGTCTTTCGGGCAGTGCCCTCTGCCACGCGCTCCTCTTCGAAGCGGCGCAGGAATGCCGCGAGCTCGATGTCCCGCTCCAGGTCCATTGCGGCTGGGGCGATCCGGACGAGGATCTTGCCGAAACCTCGCCCCTCGGCCTGCGGCCGCTCTTCATCGACCCAACCTATCGAGGCCTTCGCGTCGCCCTGCTTCATTGCTATCCGTACCATCGCGAGGCCGCCTATCTCTGCTCCGTTTTCCCCGATGTCTACATGGACCTCTCGCTGACGATTCCGTTCGCCGGTCTCGAGGGCGGCCGCGCGATGCGCGAGGCGCTTGGGCTGTGCCCGACCAGCAAACTGCTCTATGCGAGTGACGCCAGCCGATACCCCGAGGTCTTCCTGGTCGCCGCCACCGCCCATCGCGAGGCCCTCGCCGACGCGCTGGGCGAGCTGATCGACCGTCGAATCCTCGATACAGCGACGGCAGTCAACGCCGGCCGCCAGGTCCTGGCGGAAAACGCGAAGCGCGTCTACAACCTCAAGGACTGAGCTGCGTCGTCCAGGTCCGGCCGCCGTCCGAGGTCTTGATCACCGTGAGGCCGCCCGGCTCGCTGCCCAGCGCCCAGCCAGCCTCAGTCGTGACGAACTGGAAGCCCATGACACCCTGCGTCGATGGGATCGGCCCGACGGTCGACCAGTTCTGCCCACCGTCCGAGGTGTAGAGGAGGTTGTTGTTGGCTTTCAGGTTGACTGTCCAGCCGTGGTTCTTGTCGATGAAGAACACCTCGTAGGCTTGCGCCGGCAGCGATGGCCCGGGCCGCCACGAACCCGCTCCATCGGTCGTCGAATAGACCACGCTCTCCGGCAGGCCACCCGACGAATAGGAGGTCAGCACGAAGACCCCGTTTCGAGCGTCAGAAAATCGCAGGCTGGTCATTTCGCACATGCAGGTTGTCCCCCATCCGGCCGGCGACGCGACGGCGACGTTTCGCCAGCTCCGTCCCCCGTCACGCGTGACGTAAAAGAATGGACCACCCCCGGCACTGCAGGCGCCCGGCAGCCAGCCCGTCGAGCTGTTCAGAAAGACCGGAACACCCTTGCTGCAGCTGAGCGGAAGGTGGCCGGCGCTGCCGCTGGTGTCAGCCTCGGATAGCTTGGTCCACGTGGTTCCACCGTCGACCGTGCCGTAGAAGGCAACGCCCTGGGAACCCGCGGCACCCCCCAGATTCATGAAGAGCCATCCGTGGCTACGGTCGACAAAGGAGATGGACGCCGGCCACCCCTGGTCCGCGGCAACAACACCAGCGTTGTGCCAGCTCTGACCGCCATCTGTGGTCAGGTAGACGTGCACGCTGAAGTCAGGTGAGTCCGAGCCAGGCTGGAGCGACGACGCAACCCAGGCGTTGTTGCCATCGAGAAAGAAGGTGGTCCAGTTGCCGGGTGGCGCGCCACGGGGGCCAGCATCATCCCAGTGGGACCCACCGTCCACCGTCCGAAGAATCCGGTCGGTGCCTGAACCGGCCGCCCAACCCGTGCTGGCGTTGATCATCCGCAGCGACACGGGCGGCAGCAGCGGATACGGCGCACCGCTTGTTGTCGGCGTCGGATAGGGCGTTGGCTTGGTGTTCGGCGACGCGAACGGCGTAGCCGTCGGCGTCACTCCAACCGACTGACGAGCCCTCTGGACGACGATCCCTAGCCCGATGGCGAGCACGAGGACCGCGGCCGCGGCGATGACCTGGGGCGCCCAGCCGGTCTTCCGCCGGGGGGCGCCGCCAGTGATGCGCACCTCCATGCCCACGGGCGGCGGCGTGCTGGCTCCTCGATGCAGATAGGCCTTAAGGCGGGGATCGAATTCGTCTGGCTTACCCATAGTTGAGCTCCTTTCGCAGGCTGGCCAGGGCTCGGGCAAGGTGGCTGCGGGCGGTCCCTGGCTGGCATCCGACCAGCGCGGCGCATTCGTCGAGCGAGTAGCCGTATTCGTAGTGGAGCGTGACGACGGCGCGCTGCTGGCGGCTGAGGCGGCGGTAGGATCGGTCGAGATCCAGATCGGGTTCGTCTTGTGGTTGCGCGTGCACCGTGATGCTGTCGGCGAGCCAGAGTCGGGGGAGCAGGTGCCTGCGTGTCCGAATCGCGCGGCGGACGCAAATCTGGCGCAGCCAGGCGCTCCGCTTAGATGGATCGCGCAGAGCGTCCCACGACCGCCAGGCCAATTCCATCGTTTCCTGAACGGCGTCCTCGGCCTCCTGCGCGTCCCGCAGGATGGAATAGGCGACAGCGAACAGCCGCCCGCTCTCGGCGTGGACGGCGGCCTCAAAGCCCGTCGCATCGCGCACCGGCTGCTCGTGGGCCATGATCACGAAACCATAGAGTCCGCTCGCGGACGTTTGGTTTACGTCCGGTGCGACGGGATCGTTACGAAGAGAGTGAGTCCGCCGGTAAGCCGAGTTCTGTTCCCCGCTTCAGCCGGCCAAGCCGGCGCGCCGTGGGGCGGCAGTCATCCGTCTCGGTCGCCGGTTGCCCGGCGACTCTAGCGACCTTACCCGAGGACCGGCCGAGCCAGCCGTATCGTCCTCCTATTCGGTCTTGCTCCGGGTGGGGTTTACCGAGCCAGCCGGTCTCCCGGCTGCTGGTGGGCTCTTACCCGCACCATTTCACCTTCGCCGCCGCTTGCGCGACGGCTGTGTATTTTCTGTGGCACTCTCCTTCGGGTCACCCCGACCGGGCGTTACCCGGCACCCTGCTCTGCGGAGCTCGGACTTTCCTCGACGGGACGATCCCGGCGCGACTGCCTGGCGGACTCGGTCGATATTCTACCCGCAGGTTCCGTCGGAATAACCCACCACACCAGGCCGGCGGCCAGCAGCATGAGGGCGGCGGAGACCAGAAAGGCGACGGTCAGGCCAACGTGGATCAGCGGCCCGGAAACCGCGGAGCCGATCGGCTGCCCAGCCCAGTTCAGCCCCATCGAGACGGCGAACGCGCGGCCGTACCAGGCAGGATCGGTGCGCCGCTGTCGCATCGAGAACATGCTGACGTCGAAGGGGCCGTTCGCCAGCCCGGCGATAAGCAGCGCCGCGGCAACCAGCCAGACATTGCCGGCGAAAACGAGGAGCGCGACCGCAAGCCCGGCAACCAGGTCGGACACGAACATCACCAGACGCTCCCGTCCCTCGCTGTTGATGCGCCCGGCGATCAGCGCGGACGGAACCGAGGCGAGGCCATAGACAGCCCACAGTCCGCCCACCAGGGCAGGATTGCCGTGCAGTCGCTGCAGCACCAGCACCGGTATCCCAACCAGGAGAATGCCGAAGCCGAGATTCAGCATCGACGCGGTCAGAGCGATCCCACGGAGTGCTGCGTTGTGAACCAGCACATATTTGAGACCGGCCCACGCATCAGCGAAGACGGAGCGCGATACGGTGGCAGCAACCGGCTCGGGAAGGGGCATGATCAATACGGCCGCCAGCAAAAAGATGGCAGCCGTCACGGCGAGGGCGAGCCGCGGGCCGGCCAAGGCGGTCAACACCCCGGCTAACGCAGGACCGGCCCCCACCGTCAGCGCATAAGCAATGCTGTCGAGCGCGTTGACGCGATCCCAGAGCCGCTTGGGGACGATCAACGGCAGCAGGGAGCGCGCGCCGCTGTTGCTGAGTGAGTAGGTCAATGAACTGACGGCCACGATGGGCAGGAGCACCCATGGCGTGAGCCGCCCACCGACATCGAGGCCGGCGATCAGGGCGAGCGTGACTGTGCCGACCAGGTAATCGAGCGTGATCAGCCGCACGCGGCCATGGCGGTCGAGCAACGCGCCGGCGATCGGGCTCAAGGCGATGCCGGGCGCGATCGAGAGGAAGACGGTGATGCCGGCCAGAGATGGCGAGTGAAACCGCTCCAACACGAAGAGCACCAGCGTGAGCAGCATCATCTGACTGGCGGTGCGCGCGAGCATGACGCTGGTCGCCAGCCGGGGAAAGCTCGGGATCCGAAAGAGGTCGCGATAGGTCGTGCGATCCGACGCGGGCACGACAGTAAAGCTTAGGCGACGACCACCCCTCCTAAGCCAGGACCTTTTGCATCGTCTTGAAGGACACCTTCGCGTAGTCCTTCAGACCGTCGGCCCCCATCCGGCTTACCAGCAGCTTGCCGGTCTCGATCACCTTTGGTGACGCCCCTTTTGGCACGGTCAACCCGAGTCTCTTTCCCGCCTGAGCGAGCCACCCGAGGAAGGCATCGCGGGCGAGGATCGACGCCGCGGCGACCGCGACATCGGCTTCGGCTCGATGCATCTGGAGCACCGGAACGCCGCTGAGCCGTGTATCGACCATCAAGCGGTTCTCGATGTATCGCTTGTCTCCGAACTGATCGCTGAGGATGAAGTTCGGCCGTAGCCCATGGCCGATCAGGTCCTCGATCACCCGTGTGTGCGCCCAGGCCAGCAGCGTGTTCAGGTTTTTTCCTTCACTTCGCATCTGCTTGTAGAGCTCGTTATAGCGCTTCGGTGCCAGGATGATCACCGCCCGCTTGTCGTCCTCGACGACGTCGCGGATGTTGGTCGCCAGCCCGCGGAGTTCGCGATCGCCGACGAGCTTGCTGTCGCGGACGCCCAGGGTCCGCAGCAGCTTGGCCGTTCGCTCATCGACATAGACACCAGCCGTGACCAGGGGACCAAAGAAGTCACCTTTGCCGGCTTCATCCGTGCCGATGTGCGGCTCGTTCTCGGGCGGCGCCGCAGACGTCGCCGACTTGCTGGGGCCTGCCGGGGGACGCTTCGGGGCGGTGGGCTTCCCGACCCCTTCCACGACGGCCACCGCGTGGTCGAAGGCCGGCGCGTGTCCGGAGATGACCAGCTTGCCGGACCGGTACATGATCGCTGTCGCCTGGCTCGCCCCATCCGATAGCTTTACCCGCCAGGATTCGTAGGGACCGGGCGAAAGCTCAACGCCTCCTACGGTTTGGAGCTGTTGCTGAAGATGTTCCTGGTCGCCCTTTGGGATGGTGTAGGTCGTGGTTGGGCGAGGTTCGCGCGAGACCAATTCGAGGTACACAATAGCCGTCTCTTGTACGTCACACCGAGCTCCGGCTGCGACGGGATACGATTGTTTCCGACAATGGCGGAGGTGGTTCGAGTCGTCGCGGCGGACGACCCGGTGCGCGCTCTGTTCTCACCGGCCGGCGAGCTGACCGCTGACGCGAGGAGCCGCCTGGGCCTGGACGCCGCCGCGCTCCGCGAGTTGTACCGGAACATGGTGCTGATCCGTCGTGCCGACCAGGAGGCGCTGAATCTGCAGCGACAGGGTGAGCTCGGCCTCTGGGGCCAGTACCTCGGCCAGGAGGCGATTCACGTGGGCGCCATGACGGCACTTCGGACGGAGGATTGGGTTTTCCCCAGCTATCGCGAGTTCGGCATGGCGATGATCCGCGGCATTGACCCCGCTGACATGCTGACGCTCTTCCGTGGCCTCTCGCACGGGCCGTGGGATCCGCGCAAATACCACTTCGCGCCCCTGGCCATTCCGGTAGCGACTCAGGTTCCCCATGCCGTCGGGTTCGCCATGGGCTGCCGCCTCAAGCACACTGACGAGGTCGTGCTCTCTACCTTTGGGGATGGCGCGACCTCGGAGGGCGACTGGCACGAGGCGATGAACTTCGCCGGCGTCTTCAGGGCCCCGGTGGTCTTTCTCTGTCAGAACAATTACTGGGCGATCTCGGTCCCGCTCTCGAAGCAGACCGCCGGCTCCATCGCCGAACGCGCCCAGGGCTATGGCTTTCCGGGCCTCCGGATCGACGGCAACGATGTCCTGGGCGTCTACGCCGCAGTCAGGGCGGCCGCGGCCCGCGCCCGCCAGGGCGACGGCCCGTACCTGATCGAGGCCGTGACCTACCGGATGGGGGCCCACACCAGCTCCGACGATCCGACGCGATACCGGCCGGACAGCGAGCTGCAAGCCTGGAACGCGAAAGATCCAATCGCCCGCTATCAGGCCTGGCTCGAGCAACAGGGCATCATCGACGAGGGGACGGTCGCGGCGATCGCGGACGCGGCCGATTCGGCGGCCCAGGCGATGCGCACCCGGCTGACGGCGATGCCCGTTCCACCTCCCGGCGAGGCGATGTTTGGCCGCGTCTACTCGAACCCGCCGGAGTCGTTTCTTCAAGAACGCGAAGAGTTCGAATCCTCACTGGAGGGCTCGTAGTGGAGGCGGTGACGATGGCGAAGGCCATCAACCTCTCACTGCGCGATGCCCTGACGCGCGACGAAAACGTCCTGATCTTTGGCGAAGACGTGGGCGCGCTCGGCGGCGTCTTTCGGATCACCGACGGGTTGCAGAAGTCCTTCGGTGAAGAGCGGGTGTTCGACACGCCACTGGCGGAGTCCTCCATCATCGGCGTCGCGGTCGGCCTTGCGCTGCGCGGCTTCAGGCCCGTCCCGGAGATTCAGTTCGACGGCTTCATCTATCCGGCGTTCGAGCAGATCGTGAGCCACGTCGCCAAGTACCGGAACCGCTCCGGGGTCTCGCTGCCGATCACGATTCGCGTCCCCTTCGGCGGCAACATCGGTGCCGTCGAGCACCACTCCGAGAGCCCCGAGGCGTACTTCGCCCACACCGCCGGACTAAAAGTCGTCACGCCGTCGACGCCCGGCGATGCCTACGCCTTGCTCCAGACAGCCATCGACGATCCCGACCCGGTGATCTTTTTCGAGCCGAAAGCGCGCTACTACCTCAAAGAAGAGATCGATCCCTCCGCCAGAGTCCCCATTGGCAAGGCGCGGGTGGTGCACGAAGGCTCGGGCGTTTCCGTGATCGCCTACGGCCCCACCGTCAGCGTCGCGCTACAGGCGGCGAAGACGGCGGCGGCCGAGCAGATCTCGCTCGAGGTGATCGACCTTCGCAGCCTGTCGCCCCTCGACATGGAAACGGTGATGGCCTCGGTGCGCAAGACGCATCGCGCCGTGGTGGTCCACGAGGCCCCGGTCTTTTGCGGCTTCGGGGCCGAGGTCGCCGCCCGAATCAGTCATGACGGGTTCGATCTGCTGGAGGCGCCGGTGGCGCGCATCGGCGGGTTGAACGTCCCCTATCCCCCGGCTCGTTACGAGAAGCTCTACTTGCCCGACGTCGACCGCATCTTGCAGGCGGCGGACGCGGCACTCGCCTATGGCTGATCAGACGTTCCGCCTGCCCGACCTGGGCGAGGGTCTGACCGAGGCTCAGCTGGTCGCATGGCGGGTCGAGGAAGGCGCACGGGTCGACATCAACACGCCGCTCTGCGAGGTCGAAACGGCGAAGGCCGTCGTCGTGATTCCCTCGCCCTGGGCCGGGACGATTCAGAAACTTCATGCTCGGCCAGGCGAGTCGGTGGCGGTCGGCGAGGCGCTCGTAACGATCACGGCGGCAGAGGCAAAGGAGGCCGAGACCACGCCGGGGACGCTCGTCGGGTATGGACCCGGGGCGCCCGAATCCGGCATTCGGCGCAAGGCCCGAACCGCGGCGGCGTCACTCCCGGAGAGCAGCGGCGATACGCGAGCTGCGCCCTTCGTCCGCCAGCTCGCGAAAGAGAAGGGCGTCGACCTGGCGCAGGTGACGGGAAGCGGCCCGGGCGGCCGGATCACGCGAGCCGATGTCGAAGCCGCGGCATTGGCACCGGCCGCGGCCTCCCCAACATCGACGGCCGCACCGTCCACGGATGGCGAGCGGCGCATCAGCGTGGTTGGGATCCGCAAGGCGATCGCCCGGCAGATGGTGCGGTCCGTCTCCACGATTCCACAGTTCACGGAGTTCGCGGTCTTTGACGCCACCAACCTGATGGCAGCGCGCGAGCAGGGGAAGGCGAGGGGACGCTCGATGACTCCTCTCCCCTATTTCATCGCCGCGGTAGTGAAGGCGGTGAAAGCCTATCCCCTGATGAACAGCTCATGGGATGAGAGCCGCGACGAGATCATCGTGAAGGAGACGATCAATGTCGGGATCGCCGTCAACACCAGCCAGGGGTTGCTGGTGCCGGTCCTCCGCGGCGCAGACCAGCTCGAGCTGACGGCGATCGCCGAAAAGAGCGCCCAGCTGATCGAGGGCGCTCGCGCCGGAACGCTCCCACCCGGCCAGATGAGCGGCGGCACAATCACCGTCACCAACGTCGGCGCCAGTGGCCCGGTCGAGACCGGCACCCCGATCATCAATCCCCCGGAATGCTGCGTCGTCGCCTTCGGCGCCATCAAGCCGCGCCCGATGGTGGTCGGCGGCCAGGTTGTCGCCCGCAGCGGTGCCTGGATCTCAATCTCAGTCGACCACCGGATCGTCGATGGCGCGCTGGCGACGGAATTTCTGACGGCTCTGGTCTCCGAGCTCGAGACGATCAGTGCCTGACGAAGCGCAGCTGATCTACGACTGGAACACGGTCGACGCGCCGCCGAAGCCGGACCATCCGGTGAGCGTTCACGACGAGACCCTGCGCGATGGCATCCAGGGCCCGTCGGTCCGCGACCCCGACATCGAACACAAGCTCCGCTTCCTTCACCTGGCCGATGAGCTCGGTGTCGGCTCGATCGATCTCGGCCTTCCCGGTTCCGGCCCCCGCGCGGTCGCGGATGTGGAACGGTTGGCCCAGGAGATCCGCGACCAGCGCCTGCGGATCAAGCCGCTTTGCGCGGCACGCACGCTCGAAGTCGACATCCGGCCGGTGATCGAGATCTCGCAGCGGGTCGGCATCCCGATCGAGGTCGCCGCTTTCATCGGTTCCAGCCCGATCCGCCAGTACGCCGAAGGCTGGACGATCGAGCAAATGGTCGACAACACGCGCAAGGCCGTGCGCTTCGCCCGCCAGAACGAGCTGCCCGTGCTCTACGTCACGGAGGACACCACCCGGGCGCAACCGGAGACGCTTCGACGGCTCTTCGGGACCGCCATCGAGGAGGGCGCGGCGCGGGTCGCGGTCTGCGATACCGTCGGCCACTCAACCCCCGACGGCGCCCGTGCCGTCGTCCGCTACGTCCGCCGCATGCTCGACGAAATGAAACCCGGCGTCGGCCTCGACTGGCACGGACACAGTGACCGGGGCCTCGGCATCATCAATGCAATCGAGGCGGCCGTGGCCGGCGCCGACCGGATCCACGGCTGCGCGCTCGGCTTGGGCGAGCGCGTCGGCAACACGCACCTGGATCTCCTGCTCGTGAACTTTCGGCTGCTGGGCTGGATCGACACCGACCTCAGCAAGCTGCGCGAAATGGGTGACGTGATCGCCGAGGGCACCGGGATGGCAATCCCGGCGAACTATCCAGTACTCGGGCGAGATGCCTTTCGGACGGCCACCGGAGTGCATGCGGCCGCTGTCATCAAGGCGAAGCGCAAGGGCGACGAGTGGCTGGCCAACCGCGTCTACTCCGGGGTTCCTGCGGAGCTCTTTGGCTGCGAGCAGGTGATCGAGATCGGCCCCATGAGCGGGGAATCCAATGTCGTCTTCTGGCTGGAGCAGCGCAGCATCGAGCCGCGACCTACCCTGGTCGCGGCCATCCTGGACGCGGCGAAGCAGGCCCATGGCCTGCTGTCGGAGGCCGACGTGCGCCGCATCGTGGAGCGAGTGCCACCGAAGTCCGCCAGCGTGCGTTCAAGCTAAGCCGCCGCTCATGTGACCAACCGCGACCGGGCCCTCACGGCGGTGTGCAACGCCTTCGCACCGGGTGATCAGGACCGGTTGCCGTCCGCCAGCGCATTGGGTGTGCCCGAGCGGTTGCGGGCGGAGCTGGTAGCGCTGCATCAGCCGGCACTGCTCCAGGAGTTCGACCGCCTGCTGGACACCATCGAGTCCCCGGTCTTGAACGCGGCGTTGACCGGCCGTCCGGTACGGTTCAGTTCGCTCTCGCAGGATCAACGCGAAGCCTATCTCCGGCGGTGGGCCGGGAGCCGCCTGCCGCTGAAGCGGCGCGCCTTTCAGGTGCTCAAGCGCCTGACCTTGCTCTATACCTATGGCGCGCCTGATTCCCCCTACTGGAAGTGGGCCGGCTACGCGCCCCCCCAGCTCGTTCCCCCGGCTGAGCCTGCTGCGCTCACCATCCGGCAGCCCAGCCCGGGCGAGACTGTCGAGGCGGACGTGTGCGTCATCGGTTCGGGGGCGGGAGGCGGCGTGGCCGCCGCCGTGCTGGCGGCACGCGGGAAACGGGTCGTGGTCCTCGAGCGGGCCGTTCTCCGCAGCGAGCGCGAGTTCGATGGACGCGAGCTTGCCGGGTTTGCCTCGCTCTTCGTCGACCGTGGGATTGCGTCCACCGAGGATCGGTCGATTTCTGTCCTGGCGGGAAGCGCCGTCGGCGGAGGTACCGTGGTCAACTGGAGCACATCACTTCGCCTGCCCGCATCCATTCGCGATGAGTGGCGGGCGCTCGGCGTCGACGATGACCTCGACGCGCATTACGGCGCCATCGAAGCCCGGCTCGACATCGACACCGACGAGAGCCCCCGGAATGGGCCGAATGCGGTCCTCGAGCGCGGCCTCCAGCAGCTTGGCCTGCGGCACAGCACGATTCCTCGTAACGTCCGTGGCTGCGGCGACTGCGGACACTGTGGATTCGGTTGCCGGGCGGGGGCCAAGCAATCCACGCTCCGGACGTACCTCGTCGATGCCTGCCGCGATGGCGCCGAGATCCTGCACGGGTGTGAGGCGGTTCGCCTCGAGCTCTCCCACGGTCGAGTCACTGGCGTTGTGGCTCAGGTCGCTGGCGGCGAGCTTCGCGTGCGGGCTCCGCTCGTCGCGCTCGCCGGCGGGTCGCTGCTGTCGCCAGCCCTCCTGCTGCGGTCCGGCCTCGGCGGCGACGAGGCCGGACGCCATCTGGCGCTGCACCCCACGGTGGCGATCGCGGGGATCTACGAGCACCCGGTGCTGTTATGGAGCGGCGTCCCGCAGTCCGTCGTGAGCGAGGCCTTCAGCGACGTCACGCCCGGCTACGGTTTCCGCATCGAGTGCCCTCCAGCTCTCCCCGGCATCCTGGCGGCCTCGGTGCCATGGTGGGGCGCGTCGCAGCACCGGGAGTTGATGGCGCAGGCCGCGCACACGGCGGCCATCATCGCCATCGTGCGTGACCGGGAAGGCGGACGAGTCACGGTGGATCGGCGAGGCCAGGCACGGGCGAGCTATCGCGTGCAACCAGAGACAGCCCGGCATCTCATCCGGGCCATGATCGAGTCGGTCCGCATTCATCGTGCCGCCGGCGCGCGGCAGGTGGCCACGCCGCATACGCCGCCGTTCACGCTTGACCGCGATGGCGACCTGGGCGCGTACGAAGCCGAGATCGAGCGCCGCGGCGTTGTCGCCAACCGCCTGACGTTGTTCAGCGCCCACCAGATGTCGACCTGCCGGATTGGACGCGACCGCACACGCTCCGTGGCGAACCCTGACGGCCAGGTGTGGGACGTCGAGGGCCTCTATGTGACCGACGCCAGCGCGTTCCCCGCCAGCTCGGGCGTCAATCCCATGCTGACCGTGATGGCACTGGCTCGCCGGACCGCGCAGCGAATACCGTAGAGCCGTCGGGGCCGACGCCCCTAGTCACGGTAGCTTCGGACGTTCCTCGATCTCTTTGGACTTACGGATCAGGTCAGCGAACCTATCGCGATCCTTCCCGGTGAGGAACGGCTCCAAGAATCGCTCGAGGTCGGAACGCAAATGACGGAAGCCGTCCAGAGGATCCTCCGAGAAACCTGGATACGCAGCTTTGTGGGCAACGCCCAGAACACGCATGTACTCCTTGTGGCTCAGGCGGTCGTCACCAATCCGGTAGTCCACGATACCGAGTGCCCATCGAAAGTGGAGCTC
>DATNNA010000255.1:0-7236 GCA_035602075.1 Binatus sp. (SeqCode)
GCTCGCTCTCGGCGTCGTCTTCGGCCACCAGCACGGTGGCCGTGGCGTCGTCCGCCGGCTCGCCCCGAGGCGAGGTCATCGGCGGAGCAGTCCCGGCAGCTTGCTGAAGTCGCGCTCGGCCGCCATTCGCATGAAGGAGAACGCCCGGTCGTCCTCGCCTCGCCTCCGCAGGATGTCGGCGTACATCGTGCAAACTCCGGCGAACTCGTGTGCGGCGTTGCGCTCGGCCAGCATCTCCAGTGCCGCGGTGAACCGTTGGTTCGCTACCCGCCGCCGGCCGAGCCGGTCCGCGGCCGCTCCCTCCACAGCACTCGCGACCGCCTGATGGATGTGGTCGCCGGATCGCCCGGCAGCCTGCTGGCTTTCCCGGGCCAGGACCATCGCCTCGTTGGCTGTTCCTTCCTCGAGGGCATAGCGCGCCAGCTCGCCTGCCGCGACCCCGATCTCGAAGTCGTCGTTCAGTTCGCGCGCTTTCTCGAGACACTGTCGCTGAAACTTAGCCGCCTCCCGCTTACGTCCGGCGGCGTAATGCACGTCTCCAATGTTGTTGAGGATCCGGTTGGCGGTTCGCTGATGCCGGATCCGCGAGTGTAGCTCGAGCGCGCGATTGCAGTGATCAAGCGCTCGGTCGAGCTCTCCGACTGCCCGCGCCGCGACACCGAGGGCCATGTGAGCGTTGGCGATGCGCAGCAAGCTCTCGGCGTCTGTCGCGGCGTCGAGGGCTCGAACGTAGAAGGTCATGGCCTCCGAGTGCTGGCCGAGCCTGAAGCTGCTACTTCCAAGGTTGGTCAGGACTCGCGCGCGCAGCTCGGGGTCGGCGTGGCGGCAGCGATCGAGCCAATCGAGCGCCCGCCGGCTCGCCTCGATCGCGGCGTTGAAGCGCTCCTCGATCTGAAGGACCGTGCCGATCTCCGCGTAGATCGAGGCGTTCAACTCGGGATCGTCGAGAGGCGCTGTCGCGGCAGCATCCTGCAACGTCGACAGAGCCTCCTGATTCTGGCCCAGCTCCGATAACGCCACGCCGCGAATCCTCTGGAGATCGGCTCGTTCATTCGCGGTCGCTGGCAGATTCGACGTCTCAGCCAGGATGTCGAGCGCTTGAGCGGGCTCGTCGGCCCGGACCGCCAGCTGGGCACTCTTCCGCAAGAGAGTCAACTGCTGCGGATGCCGATCCGCCACGAAGTACGACAGGGGCTGGCCTAGTCGCTCCGCGATCACGCGAAGTTTAGGAAGAGATGGGGTGGCGCGGTTGCGCTCGATCTGACTGATGAAACCTTTGGTCGCCAGACCTCTGGCCAGCTGTTCCTGGGTTAGGCCGCGGGCCAGCCGGGCCTCACGAAGGCGTTCTCCGACAGAGTTCATCCGACGCTCCTGAGTATAGCTCCACTAAACCCAGTTGAGGAAAGTATATTGACACCAAATTGCACCGGGTGTTAGATTCCGGCTAATCGGTCGGAGCGCCCGGTCACCCGAGGAGGGTGCTCATGAACCGAATGGTCGCTTTTATCGTCGCCGTCGCTGCTGTCGTCCTCGCGGTCGCCGACAGTCTGCCTGGTCCTCGCTAGTTGGTTCCGGGGGCTCGGACAAGGCGCTTGCCTCGCGCAAGCGCCTTTTCTTCGCGCGCTTAGGGCGAGGCGGTCGGAGAGACCTTGGGGGAGGCGCTAGCCGACGCGCTCGCCGGCTGGAGTGCGGCCAGCTGCTGCAGGATCTGTCCGACCGTCTGGATCTCTTGCGCGTAGCCGACAAAGTCGCCCGCCTTGAGGTCCTTCTGCGCCTGGGCGTAGTGAGCGTTGGCCGAGGCGATCAACTGCACAACCGTGCCACTCGGCGGGGTACCAGGACCTGATGGTGTGGTCGGCGTTGCGTTACCAAGCAGCGACGCCAGCGCCTTGTCGAGGGTGTCTTCCATCACGACGTTCTGGCCGCTCGCCGCGATCACTTTCTTCAACTGCGGAATCGGAACGCTGGTGGCCTCCAGGTAAATGGGCTCGATGTAGAGCAGCGAGTTCTCGATCGGCAGGACTAGCAGGTTGCCGCGGATCACGTTCGACCCCGGCGCGTTCAGCAGCGCGAACTGTGACTTGATCACCGGGGCCTGATCGATGTTCGACTCCACCTGCTGAGGGCCGACCACCAGGCTGTCCTTGGGGAAGCGGAAATCGAAGAGGGTTCCGTAATCCGGTTGATCGGAGCGCGCCGCCAGGTACGCGATCATGTTCGTCTTCCCGTTCGGCGTGTAGGGCAGGATGGTGACGAATTCTTCTTTCGCCTCGCCAGGAAGCCGGCTGATGACGTAAAAGGGACGCATCGGCAAGGGGCCGCTGGCCTGCTGCTGGTTTTCCTTGGCGATGTTCCACAGGTCGAGGCGCGAGAAGAAGTCTCGGGGGTCGGTCATGTGAAAGAGCGTGAACCGCTCGGCCTGCAGATTGAACAGGTCGCGGGGATAACGGATATGCGCCTGCAGACCCGACGGCATCTGGCTGAACGGCTTGAACAGTCCCGGGAAGATCGCGCCGTAGGTGTTCGCGATCGCGTCCTTGCTGTCGATCTGATAGAAGGTCGTGGTGCCGTCATAGGAATCGACCACGGCCTTGACGGAGTTGCGTGCGTAGTTGACGTTGACGAAGGCGCCGTTCAAGTCGGGCGCCATCTCGCTATAGGGATAGTGGTCGGTCACCGTGAACCCGTCCAGGATCCAGTAGACGCGGCCGTCGACCACCACCACGTAGGGATCCTGGTCGAAGCGCAGAAACGGCGCGAGCGCCGAGACCCGGTCCTGCACGGCGCGATTGAAAAGCACCTGTGTCTGGGCGGTCAGCTGCGGGCTGATCAAGACGTTGATGTCACCGAAGCGGACCGCGAACGCGAGGCTGCGCAGTCCCGAGGACAGCGGCACCCCCGTCTTGCCGGTCCAGTGGGTGAACTTGTCCGTCTCGAGCGGGTAATCGAACTCGGCCTGCTTCGAATCCGCCAGCACGTAGTCCGTCGTGTGCCGGCCGAAGTAGATGCCCGGCTGCGTGACCTCCGGCTGCCCGGCGGGCGGGATGTCCTTGAGCGTGAGCACGGGGTAACCCTGGGCGGTCGCCTCGTTGGCGCGGGCGGCGACCACCCCATAACCGTGGGTGTACTGCAGCTTCAGGTTGACCCAGTTCTTGACTTCTGGCGGCAGGTTTTCGGGCTTGAGCTCGCGTGCCGCGAGCAACAGCTGTAGGTACTGGCCGCCGAGCTGGTAGCGATCGACCGCCACCTCGTTTGGATAGAACTGGTAGTAGGTGCGCAAGCTCTGGATGTTTTCCAGCGTTTGCGGCAGCGCGAGCTGCGGATCCCAGAGACGCGCGTTCTGCACTGTCTGCGGATTGCGGGCCACGGTATCCGCGGTCAGCGTGTCGGTCGGCGTGAACGGCCGGTCGGCGATCGCGGCCAGCCCATAGGCCTGGCGGGTGAAGTCGATCTCGTTCTTGATGTAGGGGGTTTCTCGAGAGAGCTGGCTGGGCACCACCTGGAACTGCTGGATGAGGCCCGGAAAAACCACCGTCAAGATGAAGGCCGCCCCCAGCCATATAACCAGTGCCGCGGGCAGAGCCGCGACACGCGCGCCGACCGCGTTGACCAGCAGGCCGACGGTGATCAACACCATCAGCACCGTCATGATCCAGTAGGCGGGGACGCGGGCGGCAACGTCCGCATAGCCGATGCCGTACACGAAGCCGCGCTTGCTCAACAGCATCTCGTACAGGTCGAGCTGGTAGTGGACGGCCCAGAGGGCGGCAAACGCCGCTGCCAGGATGGACAGGTGGCGCACGGCGCGCGGCGGCAGCACCAGTGTCTGGAAGCCCGACCTCGAGGCATAGATCCCGGCGACCACCAGGATCATGAGAATGACCACGCCCAGCAGCCAACCCCAGAGCAGGCGGTAGAAGGGGAGGGTGAAGACGTAGAAGGAAACATCCCGATGCCAGATCGGGTCCTGGACATTGAACGACTTCTGGTTGAAGAACGCGAGGATCGTCTGCCATGATCCCGCCGCGATCCGGCCGAAGAGGAGGCCGAGGAGGAAGACCGCGAGCAGGCCGAGCACGGTGGAGGGCGCCGTGAGCGGACGCTGGCGAATGCCGATCGACGATAGGCGCCGGCCGGTGTTGGCGTTGAGCGCCAGCAGCACGTTGGCCGCGCCGATCACCCAGAAGACGATGGCGAAGATGAAGAACGACCAGATCTGGGCCGCAAAGCGCGTCCCGAAGACGCCGCCATAGCCGAGCGCCCGGAACCACAGGTAATCGGTGTAAAACGTCGCGAACGGCTTCAGCAGAAAGAGAAGCAGCAGTAAGACCGCGATGAGGATGATCCAGAAGACTCCCCGCGGGGAGACCCGGATCGTCGGGAAGCCGGGTTCGGTCGGCAGGCGGCCGAAGGGCGTCTCGCCGCCCTCGAAGAATCCACGCGGAGGGCGCCTAGACACCGACGAACGCCGCGCGCCTCGGGTACGGTGCGGTGTTACCCACCTCTTCCTCTATCCGCAGGAGCCGATTGTACTTCGCCACCCGCTCCGAGCGTGACGGGGCACCGGTCTTTATCTGGCCGGCCCCGGTGGCGACGGCCAGGTCGGCGATGAAGGTGTCCTCGGTCTCGCCGGATCGGTGCGAGATCACGGTCGTATAGCCGGCGCCGCGAGCGGTGGCCATGGTTTCGAGGGTCTCGGTCAGCGTGCCGATCTGGTTGACCTTGATGAGGATGCTATTGGCGACACGGCTCTCGATGCCGCGGCGAAGCCGCACGACGTTGGTGACGAAGATATCGTCGCCGACCAGCTGCACGCGGTTCCCAAGTTTGCCCGTCAGTAACCGCCAACCCTCCCAATCGTCCTCGGCCAGCCCATCCTCGATGGAGATGACAGGATAGTGATCGATCCAGCTGGCCCAGCGGTCGATCAACTCCGCGGCCTCAAGGCTGCGCCCCTCGCCGGCGAGCTCGTAGCGGCCGTCGCGGTAGAACTCGGAAGCGGCGGGGTCCAGCGCGATGAAGAGATCCCGGCCGGGCTGATGGCCGCTGCGCTCGATGGCGTCGACCAGGAGCCGCATGGCGTCCTCGTTGGCGTCGAGCTCGGGGGCGAAGCCGCCCTCATCGCCTTGCCCGGTGCTCAGTCCGCGTTCGTGAAGGATGTCCTTGAGCGCGTGGAAGGCCTCGGTCCCCCAGCGGAGTCCCTCGCTAAAGCTTGGGGCGCCGGCCGGGACCACCATGAATTCCTGGAAATCGACCTTTGTCTGCGCATGGCGGCCGCCGTTGAGGATGTTCATCATCGGCACCGGCATCAACAGTTCGCGGCCCGCTGCGAGATATCGATAGAGCGGCTGGCCGGCGGCCAGCGCCGCGGCGCGGGCGGCCGCCAGGGACGCGCCCAGGACGGCATTGGCGCCCAACCGTGACTTGTTCGCCGTTCCATCGAGGTTGATGAGCCGCTCGTCGATGCCCCGCTGGTCACTCGCGTCGGCGCCGCGCAGCGCAGCCGCGATTTCGTCATTGACGTGGCCAACGGCCTCGAGGACGCCCTTTCCGCCGTAGCGGGTCTTGTCGCCGTCGCGCAACTCGACGGCCTCGTGAGCGCCGGTCGAGGCGCCAGACGGCACGGCGGCGCGCCCCCGCTCCCCCGACTCCAGCACCACGTCAACCTCGACCGTCGGGTTCCCCCGCGAATCGAGGATCTCCCGGCCCTGGACGCGCGCGATGCGGGCGGCGGTCACAGGTCGTCCTCCTCGGTGTCGGTCGCACCGTCGGGGCCTGCCTCTTCCATCTCACCGACGACCTGGTCGAAGTCCTCGCCGAGCTCGTCGCCGCCCATCTGCTGTCCCATCTTCTTCGCCCAGCGCGCCATGCTCTTCGGGTCATTCTCGTCGACGTCGGAAAGGTCGCTGTCGCTCATCCGGTCTAGCCGGCTGTCCTCGGAGAGGACCTGGGCGGTCCGTGAGATCAGGCGGGTGAGGTGCTTGCCGCCACACAGAGGACAGGGTGGCGATTCCTCGACCGCCGTCATGCTCTTGAAGAAGATGGAGGGCCGTTTGCCGCAGTCGGCGCAGCGATATTCGTAAATGGGCATCGGTCGCCCTAAACTTAGCGTATGGCAGAACAGCATCCGCATTCCGAAGGCACCGAGCGCGTACGCGAGACGATCCGTGACGGCTTCACCATCATGTTGGGCGCGGCCAGCTGGGCGTTCGAGCTCGGCGACCGGATGGTCGACACCTGGTTGCGCCAGGGGCAGGTCACCCGGGAGGAGAGCCGCCGGCGGTTCGATGAGTTCGCATCGACGACCCGTCGCCGGGGCGAGGATCTCAGCCGCCGCGTATCGGAGAGCGTGCGGTCATCGATGCCGGTCGCGACGCGGGATCACGTCGCCAGCCTGGAACGGCAGGTCGCGGAACTGACGCGCCAGATCGAATCGATGAAGAGCGCCGGCACGACGCCGTCGTCCTCAACGCCCGCGACGCGCGACCGTCCATCCCAGAGTTAACTGAGAACTTTCGCGCCCAGGACGCTCTTGAGGTGCGCCAGGGCCCACTGCTGGACCTCGTCGCCGGGGTGGCCCGGGCCATCGAAGGTCTCCACCGCCGAGGCCGGCACCACCACCCGGTAATCGCGGTTGCGCAGGTCGGCGACGGTGTGCAGCACGCAGATGTCGGTGCAGACGCCCACGACCGTGACCTGCTCGGGTTGCGCGGCGCGCAGCCGGTCCTCGAGGTCGGTCTCGAAGAAACCGGAGTAGCGCCGCTTACGGATCAGGGTGGCGTCGTGGAGCAGTGGTTGGAGCTCGGGGACCACCTCGGACTCGGCCGTCCCGCGCACGCAATGCACGGGAAAAACTTCGAACTCGCGGTCGTTCGGGTCGTGCGTGTCCGCCAGGAAAATGAGTTGATCGCCCGCGCGCCGGCGCTCCTCGATGGCCTGGCGGATTTTCGGGATGGTGGCGTCGCAGCGAGGCGAGGCGAGGTTCCCCTGCTTGCAGAATCCGTTGAGCACATCGACCACGATGGTGACGTTCGGCATGGTCAGGTGACGGGCTCGAGGCGCGGGTTCGGCCGGTAGCGGCGCCCGGCCTTCGCGCAGGGGCGGCCCTCGACCATCACCACGTCGGCGGTGAAGTCATAAGTCCCCTGGAAAAAGGCGCTGCCGACGCCATAGGCATCAACCGGCACCCGCTCATGCTCGAAGCGCTGGATCTTCTCGACGTTGAAGCCGCCGCTG
>DATNNA010000256.1:0-3251 GCA_035602075.1 Binatus sp. (SeqCode)
GCCGAGAGCCGTTGGTACGGACGGATGGGCTGGGACATCGTCGGCATGACGCAATACCCGGAGGTGATCCTCGCGCGCGAGCTCGAGATGTGCTACCTGAATCTCTCGCTCGTCACGGACTACGACGCCGGCGTCGAGGGAGCGCCCGAGGTGGCGGCGGTGCAGGCCCAGGATGTGGTCCGTGTGCTGGCCGCGAACATCGAGCGCGTCCGCGACCTGCTCGCCTTCCTGATCCCGATGATCCCGACCGCCCCGAGCTGCAACTGTCAGCGCTCGCTGGATGGGGCACGGATGTGACCGGAACAAAAAAGAAAGGCCGAGATTGGGGTCTCGGCCTTCAAGGAAGGGGAAGCGGGGATCACGATATCTGTGGAGGTGTTAAGGAGCAGTGAAGGGCCCGTAACGGCGCTGTCACAGGACATGATCGGACCCCGATCGAGCGTGAGCTATAGTCCCCAGCAATGAAGGTGCTGATCACCGGCGGGGCCGGCTTCATTGGTCAGCGAACTGGGGAGCTTCTCTTGAAGCAGGGGCACCAGCTCACGATTCTCGACAACCTCTCACCGCCGGCGCACGATGGTCCGCCGGCACTTCCGGCGGGCATGGACCTGGTCGAGGGGGACGTCCGCAAACGCGAGGATTGGGTGAAGGCGCTCAAGGAGAACGAGGTTGTGTTGCACCTCGCCGATCACCATGACTACCTGCCGTCCTTCAGCAAACTCTTCCACGTCAATGCGGTCGGCACGGCGATTCTCTTCGAGCTGCTGCTCGAGGGGAAGACGTCGGTGCGGCGGGTGGTGCTCGGCTCCTCGATGGCCGTCTATGGCGAGGGAAAATATCGCTGCGGAAAGGATGGCGATGTCTACCCGCAACCCCGGCGGGTCGACGCGCTCGAGCGTGGTATCTGGGATCCACCGTGCCCGATTTGCGGCGGAGCGATCACCCCGATGGTCACCGATGAGTCAGTGGCTCGACCGACCAGCGCCTACGGCTTGAGCAAGCTGGCACAGGAAGAGCTCGTCAGGCTGCTCGGCGAGCGGCACGGGATCGAGTGGATCATCCTTCGCTACGGTGCGGTCCAGGGGCGAGCACAGCCGTTTCAGAACGCCTATTACGGCGCACTGCGGATCTTTGCGCTCCGGCTCGCCCACAACCAGGCGCCCCAGCTGCTCGAGGATGGGAATCAGCTCCGCGATTTCGTCGACGTCGACGACGTAGCGCGCGCCAACGCTGCCGCACTCGCCGGTCTGCCGCCGGGCGCCTACAACGTGGCGAGCGGACGGGCGCACACGGTGATGGACCTGGCGCGCATCCTCTTGCGGGTCGCCGAGCGCGACATCGCGCCGGAAACGCCGGGTCGCTATCGCGTGGGTGATGCGCGCCACTCGGTGCCTGATGTCAGCCGCATGAAGGCGGCCGGCTGGGAAGCGCAGACCGGGCTCGAGGCGATGGCTCGCGAGTACTGGCAGTGGCTGACGGCGCAGCCCAACCTTGACACCTACTTCGAGGGTGCCGATCACCTCATGGAGCGCACGGGCACCGTCCGCGTGGCTCGATGACCCAGAACGGAATCCGCCGCTTTCCCATCCGCTACGCGACCCAGCGATGGAGTGATGGCAAGTGGTTTTATGGGGCCCTCTTCGTCATCGGGTTGGCGCTCATTGGCTTCAATCTCTACCGCAACACGCCGATCATCAACTTCGTCCCCGTGACCATCCTCTGCGGTCTCATCCTGATCGCGTTCTGGCTGATGCAGAGGTTCTCGTACCTGGAGATCGCAGATGACGGGTTGCGGGTTCGCTACCTGCTCCGTCACCTGGAGCTCCCCTACAGCGCGCTGGCTCGCGTGCGGCGCCAGCCGCTCGAGGTGGCGTTTCAGCCGGCTGAGCGGCGGCGCCTCGTGAACCGCTTCGTCCGGCGGCTGGGACGCGAGCCCGCCGTCTACATCCGGCTCGATCGGCGCCAGCCCGACCTGGTCGAGTCTGCCGAACGGCAGCTCGGCCCGCGCCTGGTCGCCGGGGCGGACATCGTGGTCCCGATTGCGCGCGTGGATGAGTTCCTGGCGGAAATCAAGGGCCGGGTGCGCGGTCAATCGGGTTGACCCAGTCGCGCACCGCCTGGTGGCGCCTCGACCGGCGCGACCTGTACTGGCTGATCGCGCTCACCCTGATCGCGGGAATCCTCCGCTTCGGCAGCCCGATCTTCCTCGATTTCTTCGCACACCCCGGATCGGCGGCGCCCATCAGCGCCTGGGGCATCGGGCACAACTATCAGAATCCTTCCCTCTCGGGACTGGGCAAGCCGGACAGCATCGCGCCGGACTCGCCGTTCATCTTCGACGAGCTCTACTTCGCCAACGACGCCCAGAAGGACCTGCTCGGTCGCGACTACTTTGACCCAGAGCCGCCGCTCGCCAAGCTGATCATCGCGATCGGGATCAAGCTCTTCGGTTTCAACTCCTTCGGCTGGCGCTTCATGCCGGCGCTCTTCGGTACCGCGCTGATTCCACTGATGTACCTGCTGGCCCGCCAGTTGCTGACTGTGCGATTCTTTGCGATCGCCGCCGGCGTGCTCACGGCCTTCGACGGGATGACCTTCGTCGAGTCACGCACGGCCGTCATCGACATCATCCCCATTACGCTGGTCGTCCTCGCCTACCTTCTGTTCCACCTGCACCTCAACGCCGACAGCGTCTCCCGACGGCGGTGGATGATCGTCCTCACCGGCATCACGCTCGGCCTTGCGCTCGGATCCAAGTGGACCACGCTGGCGGCCTACGGCACGATCATCGTGATCCTCGCGCTCCGGCTCATCCTTCGCTGGACTCGATACGACAGCGCGACCGGTGGCATTGCGTTACTCAGCCTCGCCCTCTTGCCGGCCATCGTATATGGGCTAAGTTTCATCCGCTACCTGACGATCACGCATGGGATCACGAACCTTTCGCAACCGGCGCTTTCCTTCATCCCGTTTCACTTCAGCCTGGGCGGGGCCTGGACCGAGCTGAGGGAGTGGCACTGGCAGACGTGGCATTACCACGTCACGCTGAGCGCGCCCCACATCTTCTACAGCCCATGGTGGTCCTGGCCGCTCGATTTCCGCCCGGTGGTCTATTACTACACGGGCACCGGCCTCGGTGTCGACCAGACGAGCGGGGCGACGCTGGTGGCGGAGATCTTCAACCTCGGCAATCCCCTGATCTGGTGGGCCGCGACCTTTTCCCTGATCGGGATCACGGTCGGGTTGCCGGC
>DATNNA010000257.1:0-5845 GCA_035602075.1 Binatus sp. (SeqCode)
ACACTGCGGCGCAAAACACGGCGAGCCCGGGAAGGATGAGCAGCACGAATCCGATGAGCTCGGCAACGGCCCAAACCACGCCGAAGGCAAGGAAGAGCCCGATGAGACCGAGCAGCGGCCAGTAACGGGCCAGGGTCTCCCGGAGGACTGAGGCAATGGTCGCCGGCCGTCCGAGGGCAACATCGGTGACCGCCCGATAGACGGCCCCCAGGCTGAACGGCAGCAGGATGAGAGCGCCCAGCGCGCCGAGGAGAATCGGCCCGACAAGATTCGAGAATTGCGTGCTGTTGAACGTGGGGGTCGCGGTCCCGGTGGTCGTAAAGAGGTTGGCGTATGAAGTCGAGTTCAGCCTGTAGGCGCCGGTGACGAGCGTCCACACCAGCCCAGGCAGCGCCACGAGCAGGGCCACGCCGACGATGAGCGAGAAGTGCCGCCGATAGAGACGGAACAGTTCATCGAGGAGCTCCGGCAGAGGCATCGGCCGGAAACGAATTGGCGCAGGGGTGGACGCCACGGCCCCCATCATGCCGGATAGCCGAGGCTGGTGTCTAGTTGTTTGCGCTCAATTCGAACAGGAGCAGCTGCCGCCGCACGCGCAGCCAGCCGAGGTCGAAGCGCTCGACGCCTCGCCCGTGCCCACGACCGCGAAGGTGGAAAACATCGCCTTGGTGTTGGTGCTCTCGCATGCAGGGCAGATCTGGCGCTCGTCACGGCTGGCATAACCGCCGAAGACGTCAAACGTTTGGCGGCAACTCAGGCAAGAGAACTCGTAGATCGGCACGTCAATATTGTAAGGTTGTGGACCCGAAAGTTCAGCAATACGCGCATCTCCTGCTCGAGTGGAACCGAAGCATCAACCTCACGGGTGCCCAGACGCTCGAGCAAGTCGAGGCGCTGATCGCGGATGCCGGCGTCCTGGTCGACGCGTCGTGGACCGGCATCACCAGCGTGATCG
Source organism: Binatus sp. (SeqCode) (assembly GCA_035602075.1). Taxonomy (GTDB): domain Bacteria; phylum Chloroflexota; class Dormibacteria; order CF-121; family CF-121; genus CF-13. The sequence goes on from DATNNA010000257.1 coordinate 956, forward strand.
ACATCGGCAGCGGCGGTGGGCTACCGGCCATACCCCTGGCGGTGGCGATGCCGCACGTACGCTTCACCCTGCTGGAGGCGAACACCCGCAAATGCGCCTTCCTCGAGCACGTGGCCGGCACGCTGGGACTGGCAAACGTGGTGGTTGCACCCGGGCGGGCAGAGGACCTCGCCCACCGGCCTGCCCTTCGGGAGCAATACGATCGGGCGATCTCGCGGGCGGCGGCTCGCCCGGAGGTGCTGCTGGAGCTTGCCCTCCCCTTCGTTAGAACCGGTGGAGATCTCGTTGCCCAGGTCAGCCCCCTCGACCCACTCGCGCTCGAGCCCGCCGCCCGCCTCCTTGGTGGGGGGACGCCGCGCCTCCAGCCAGCAGCTGGTGGCCACGCCCTCATGGTGGTGCCGAAGCTGGCCCCCACGCCGTCTCGTTTTCCGCGTCGAACCGGGCTCCCGGGTCGCAAACCGCTGGCGTAACTCCCCGCTGGGAGGCGGCGTTGCATGAACATGAGGTCGGCTCTCCGCCTAATTCCCCTAATGGCAATCGGCGCCGTGGCGGCCTTCCTGCTGGCTGGGCCGCTGACGTCTCTCTACAAGACCCACGCCGTGGCGGGCCGGCCTCAACCTTCCGCCTCGCCGACCATCGATCCCCACGCCTCGCCGACGTCCTGCCCGGCGTCGCTGCCGATGCCGAAGTCGGCGCCGACCGTCACGCCGCCCGCGGCGCCGGCGTTGCCGTTCCCGATCTGGGTCAATGAGCCCCTGGGCGCGAAGCTGCGGGCGGGAGCGAGCTCATCGACCGCACAGCTGGCCATCCTGTCGCAAGGCACGCAGGCCCTTGCCGACCAGCGGGCGCCTGATGCCTCCGGCAACGTCTGGTATCACGTCAAGGCGGCGAGCATGGCTGGATGGGTGCGCTCCGACCTGGTTTCGGCGACGGCGCTCCACGCGGCAAGTGGGGTCGGCTGGAGCCTGATGCTGCCGCAGGGTTACCAGGTCGCCCCCTCATCCGATCCGTCATTGACCACGATCTCGATGACCGGCGACGACCTCCCATTCCTGGTCCTGCAGACGAGCGCCTCTGACACGCTCACGGTGCAACTGCCGGCTCAGCTCCGCGCCGACATGGCGCCGGTCGCCGACCACGCCAGCACGGTCCAGATTTGGAACTACACTCCGCTCACCGAGCAAGTCTCGAGGGTCGCGCTCGATAGCTGCAAGGTCACGTCCGCCTGGGCCCGCCCCGATCAGGGCTGGCCGTTCATGTCGGCCGTGTACGTCCACACCAAGGGCCGCAACTTCCAGTTCTCGTTCTTTACCGCCGATCCCAGTTCGCCTCTGGTCAAGCAGGTCCTCAACAGCGTCGCCTTAAGCTGACCGTATGAGCAGCGGGACCCGCTGGGAGAAAGCCGCCGACGCATACGCCACCGGCGAGCACAAGTCAGGGCGCGAGTTGGAACTGGTCGTCGACTTCGCCGCGCCCGCGGGAACTGAGCGAGTATTGGACATCGGCACCGGCGCTGGGCACACGGCCCTCGCGCTCGCCCCCCGGGTGTCGAGCGTGGTCCTGACCGACCCGGTCCCAACGATGCTCGCGACCGCGCGTCGGGTCTTTGCCGATGCCGGTGTTCGAAACGCGGAGTTCGTCGAGGCGACCGCGGAGCGGCTGCCCTTCCCTGATGCGAGCTTCGACATCGTCAGCACGCGGCTGGCCGCGCATCACTTCGACGACGTGGCGCTCGCCATGCGCGAGGTGGCGCGAGTCCTGCGGCCGGGCGGCGCCTTCATCTTTGTCGACACGCTCGCGCCCGACGACGCGGAGAGCGCCGCCTACCAGGACGAGGTCGAGACGCTGCGCGATCCGACGCACCAGCGAATCTACACCCAGCGCGAATGGATCGCGTTTTGCGAAGAGGCCGGTCTTCGCGTCGCGAAGACCGAGGTGGTGCGCAAGACCCACGATTTCGAGCCCTGGCTCCAGCGCGGCGGCGAGGACGCAGCGACGCAGGAGCGAGTGCGCGCCCGTTTTCGTGAAGCACCAGCCTCGGCGGTCCGCGATCTCGAGATCGTGGTTGAAGAGGGGCGGGTGAAGTCGTTTACCGACCGCAAGCTGGTGCTCGCGGCCCGGCGGTGAACTTTTCGGCGCCGCGTCCGAATCTGATCGAGAGCGATTCGGGATTCTCTATCGAGGTGTTGGGTCGGACCGGGATGCGCTACGTCGAGGGCGATCGATCAATGTTCGTTGACTCCGAAGTGCTGGCCAAGCCCGGCGCAATGGCACTCTGGGGCGAAACGATCAAGGGCTGGGACCCTCCACACGACGCGGAGGTGGTGGGGCCAGACGATCGCCGCCGGATTATCGAGAACATTCGGCGGGCGTTCGAATCCCAGGGGTACGAACTTCAGGTCATCTGATCCTAGATTCGGCCTTCGCGTAGGGAGCTGACCGACTTCGCGATTCGTCGCTCACGGGTTTCCGGTGTCTTAGCTGACTCGATCGCGATCACGATTCGCTGCTTGTTGCTGAAATTCAACCCTTCGAAGAAACGCTTCGCGGCTGGTTCGCGACTGAGCGCGCGCGCTAGGTCGGCCGGCACCGTGACCTCGCGCGGCGCCGTGTCGAGTTCGACATCGACATCCACCTTGTCGTTGGCGGCCACACCGGCGGCCTCGCGGACCTCCGCGCTGACGGGCAGCATGAACCGTCCGCCCATGGAGGCCACGGTGCTGCGGTAGGTATAGCCCTTGATGGTGACGCTGACGGCGGGTTTCTTGCTCGACCCCAGTTTCGCGACGACCGCGGCCGGCACCTCAATGCCGGTCGCGGTCTTGCCTGCGAGTTCGATGCTGGCGCGAAACCTCATCGGTTCGCCTTGGTCGTGCTTGCCACGGGCGTGGAGACCGCGAGCGGCTGGGAGAAACGGATGTGGTTGCCGAAGGGGTCACGCAGGCCGCAGTCGATCCCGTACGGTCGCTCGGTCGGTTCCTCCGTGAACTCCACGCCTTTCGCCTTAAGCTCCCTGTAGGTCTTCCAGCAGTCGGCGGTCGTAAAGAACAGATGGCCGCCCGTCGCGCCCTTGGTGACCAGTTCTCGAGCCTGCTCGGCCGTCTTTGGGTCGAGCCCCGGCGCACCCGGCGTCTCCAGCAGGATCTGGCGCGAATCGCCGGGAACGTTGACGGTCAGCCAGCGCATGAACCCCAGGTCCTGGTCGGTGTTGACCTCGAGGCCGAGCTTGCCGACGTAGAAGTCGACCGCCTTGTTCTGGTCGAGGACGTAGAGCGATGAGATCAAAAGAGCATCGAACATTTGATGGACCTCCGTGATATCGGGATTGATGTCGTATCTCAGGCTAGACGACGTCTCTCGCCTTGGCTTCTCCAAAACTGCTCGGTCGGGTCCATGCCATCGCGAAGCAGGTGGGCACGGCGACGATCGGTCCGCGCTCCCGGCACGCCGACGGTGCCTCGCCGACGATGTCGCGAAAGCTACGGCTGAAGGTGCCGAGACTGGTGAAGCCCACGTCCAGGCAGATGTCGGTCACGCTACGGTCGGTCGCGCGCAGCAGGAACATGGCGCGCTCGACTCGGCGGCGCTGAAGGTACCGGTGCGGCGTCTCGCCAAAGGTCGATCGAAAGGTTCGGATGAAGTGCGCCTCGGAGACGCTCGCGATTCGAGCGAGGGCCGGGATGTCGAGCGGCTCCGCGTAGGCGCGGTCCATGGCGTCGCGGGCGCGGAGCATCCGGCGATTGACCTCCTCGACGGCGCGGCTCATCGTGTAATTCTCTGTCTTACGTCGGGATTCCCCGGATCGCCGCCTCGGCGGCGGCGCGCTCGTCCCACGGCTCCTTGCCACGGCCGATGAGGATGCTTCGCTCGTGGCCCTTGCCGGCCAGCAGGACCGTGTCCCCCGGCCCGGCACGGCGGACGGCATGGGCGATCCCCTGCCGGCGATCCACGATCCGTGCGTACTGCTCGCCCTCGGTCCAGCCGACCTCCTCGGCTCCCGCGGCAATTTCGCTGAGGATGGTCATCGCGTCCTCCTCCCGCGGATCCTCGTTGGTGAAGACCGCGTAATCGCTGAGCCGCGCGGCGATTTCCCCCATCCAGGGCCGCTTCTCGCGATCGCGGTCACCGGCGCTACCGAAGACGGCGATCAGCTTCCCACGGGTGATGGGCCGCAGCTCACGAAGCACCTTCTCCAGGCTCTGCGGCGTATGGGCGTAATCGATGATGACGCTGAACGGCTGGCCGAGGTCGACCCGCTCCATCCGGCCGCGGACGCCACTGTAACTCTCCAGCCCCTCACGGATCTCGTCGAGCGTCAGCCCGACGGCGATCCCCGTGGCAGCCGCGGCCAGCGCGTTCGCGGCGTTCCAGCGGCCGCTCAACTTCAACCGCAGTGACAGCGGCCCGAGGGGAGTCGAGGCCTCGAGGCGCAAGCCCTCGGGAGTCGCGTCGACGCGACCAGCCTTGAGATCCGCATCGAGCTGAAGCCCGTAGGTAATCCGCCGGGCAATCGGCCGGTTGATCAGATAGGCATAGCTCGGGTCGTCGCGGTTGAGCACCACCGTCTTGTCCATGCCCTTGTGTGCGCTGCCGGCGGTCAGGTCGATCAACTGCGCCTTGGCTTCGCGGTAGGCCTCGATCGTCTTGTGGAAATCAAGGTGCTCGTGCGCGATGTTCGTGAAGACGGCGACGTCGTAGTCCACACCCACGACCCGTTGCAACGCGAGTCCGTGCGAGCTGGTCTCGATGACGGCGTACTTCAGCCCGGCATCGCGCATGCGAGCCAGCTGCTCCTGAACCTCGAGCGCCTCCAGCGTGGTCTGGCGCGAATCGTTCGGATCGACAGCGTCGCCGAAGCGAATGTCCACCGTGCTCATCGAGCCGACCCGA
>DATNNA010000258.1:0-3547 GCA_035602075.1 Binatus sp. (SeqCode)
CCGGCGGCGGAGAGGCCAGGACCTTCCTCGTTGCGGGCGTGCCGGAAGTACTCCATGGCGAACAGGTCGGTGGTGTTGTCAGTGGCCAGCCAGAAGGCATCGCCCCGCCAGGCGCGGCTGCGGGAGAAGGCGCGTGCGTCCTTCTCCAGCTCGGCGACCCGGGCGGGGACGACATCGTACAGCCGGTAGAAAAGCACTCGGCGCATGGTGGTATGAAAGCCGTCGGTTAAGGCCGCGCGGGGGCGGCGGCGGGTTTCATTTTAAGAAGTCGCACGCTGTGCGGCGGCAGGGTCAGCCGGAGCGTATCGGTCTTGACGCCGAGCGCGCGGCCGCCGCGCCGCGCCGACCAGAGATCAGCAACGGCGAACGTTCCGCCGGCGCCGGTGGCCTCGTTGAAGTGGAGGCGGTAGGGCCGCGCCGAATCGGTCCAGTTGTAGACGGCGACGATCGTGCTCCCGTCGGCCTCGGAGCGCACCCACAGCGGTGGCAGCTCCTGCGGGGACGCGAACCAGTGGTCCTGTGCCTCGCGCTCGGGCGCGCTGAAGAGGTGCACCGGCTCGGCCGCGGGTCCGCCGACGAGTCCAAGGACGTTCGCGTTCCGCAGCAGGGCCAGGCGGTCCGCCGGCAGCGTTTCCAGGTCGTCGCTGAGCATGAAGACACCACCCGAAAGCGCCGCGATGGTAATCATCACCCGCGCTTCGTCCGGCGTGAGCTGCGGTGTCGCCGCCATCACGACGTCGGCGTCGACGGCGAACAGCGCGCGGTCGAAAAACAGCCGGGCTGCCTGGTTGCGAGCCATGGAGAGGATCAACGGAAATCCCAGCTGTGGAGGACTGGCTTTGCCGTCGTCCATCTGTGGAGCCGCGACATCGCCGCCGATGCGGGCGCCATGCACCAGGCCGACGACCGGCATCAAGGGCGCGCCACAGGCGAGCACGAAAGCCTTCTCCGGCTTGCCGGGCGGATTGACCGCGTCGAAGATGTGCTTCAGCCCCGTGCGTAGGGCCTGGGTCCCGGTCACATCAGGGTCGTGCCGACCGGCTTCGTAGGCCGCGCCGTAGAGAAAGTCGACCTTGAAGTAGGTGAAGCCGTCCTTGCGCAGGCTGCGAAAGAGGTCATCGAGGAAGCGCTGCACGTCGGGATGCGTCGTGTCGAGGATGTGGTAGACGCGGCTGAGTCGCGGATCGGCCAGTGGCGTCCCGTCGCTCGCCTTGAGCAACCATTCCGGATGGGCCTGTGCGAGCTTCGAGTCGGCCGCGACGTGAAAGGGGGCGAGCCAGATGCCGACCTCCAGCCGGTGCCGGTGCACCCGTGTGGCGAGCGCGTGCAAACCCTCGGCAAAGAACTCGTTCGCGACCCAGTCGCCCCAGCGTTGCCAGCGCGGCATCCAGCCGTCGTCGAGTTGGATCACCGGCCGGTAGCCGTTGGCCGATGTCTTGACCAGCTCCGGCATCCGCTTCGCCAGGAACGCGGCGTGGCGCGCGACATCGCCTTGCGTCACCGCGAGGCCGAGGTGATACCAGCTGCACCACCCGCGCGGGACCGTGGGGAAGCTCCGCGCACTGGCGGCGTGGCCGGCAACCGTTAGCGCCTTGCGCAGCGTCGCGGTGCCGTCCTCCCCATACAGAAGAAGGATGGGATCGGAAACCAGGCCCGTCTGCGGTGCCACCTCCAGCCGAAGCTCCTGGGGGAGACCGCTCCGCTGCTCCGGCTCCGAGAGCGGCGAGCCGTACTGCTCGGCGACGAAGGTCGGGATGTCGGTGGGGAGCTTGTCGCCTGGGTGCTCGTCCCGGTGGTAATGCCAGCGGAACACCGTCGCGAACCGGCTGGCCCTCAGCACCTGGCTGACAAACATCGCCTGACCGTCGCAGATCGCGGCCGTCGACCACGAAGCGGCGGTCGGCTTGCGGTCGCCCTCGGCGATCGCCTCGTCGAGCGGGTGGATCCCGGCGTAATCCCACGACTGGTAGCCATTGATGAGCGCACTGGCGCGCCAGGGCTCGTCGCCGACGTGCAAGGCCGCCCCCTCACCGTCGATCACGATGGGCCGCCAACCATTGAAGGTCAGCGGCGTTGCGCCGCTATTGTTCAGCTCGCACTCGATGACGACCCCACCCTCGTGGGTGATCAGGCGGGCGGTCGCCAGCGCCGGGCCGGCCTGCCAGTGGAGGGCGAAGGCGTCGGCATGCGCCAGGGGGGTGGCGGTGCTGGCGAACCACTCACCGTTCAGCTTGACCGCGCAAGCGGCACGCCGAACCAGTGTGCGGTCGCCGGCGAGTACGGAGAACGTGCCGGCCTGCTGGTCGGCGAGCGGCTTCAGGTCCAGATCGCCGTCAGTCTAACGTCCAGTTCGGCTCTTAGAGGCCCCGGTCTTTGCGTGAGCCAGCGGATGCTTGGGTTGGTAGAGCCCAATCCGTCCTCCGCCGGGCAGGGTGATCCTGGTGACGCGTCCCCAACGTTCCTCATCGAATGGCCGGGTGATGGGGACCTTTCTCCGGTCCAGTTCTTTTGCCGTCGCCTCGATGTCCTCGCACAGCAGGTAAAGCTCGTGATCGTCCTCCTCCTCGGTGGGGTGGATCGCGAGCTCACTGGGAGGAAGCGCGAAGATGAGCCAGCCGCCGCCCGAATCTACCGAGTCGAGCCCGAGCACGTCTCTGAAGAACGCGCGGTCCGCCTCGGCATCGTGGCTGTAGATCAGAATGTGCGCGCCCGAAATCAGAGGCTTCATCGGGTCAGTTTATCGAGGGTGGTGACATGGCCTGTGCTAGCGTGGACAAACGCCAGGGCAGCCGGTCGTTGAGCTCGACCAGGTTCACAAGCGCTTCGGCTCCGTCGAGGCCGTTCGCGGCGTCAGCTTCGTCGTCAAGCAGGGTGAGCTGGTGGCGATGCTGGGTCCCAACGGCGCCGGCAAGACCACCTGCATCTCGGTGTTGCTTGGACTGCGCAAACCGACCGCCGGGCAGGCGCGGCTTTTCGGTCTCGAGCCGACGGACCGCCGCGCCCGCAGCCGATGCGGCGTGATGCTGCAGGAATCGGGTGTCCCCGATACGCTCACGGTGCGCGAGCTCGTCGAGCTCTTCGGTTCGTACTACCCGCATCCGATGCCGCCGGAAAGGGCGATCGGGCTGGCCGGCCTCGAGCCGCAAAGCAAGCAGCAGGCGGGCAAGCTGTCGGGTGGCCAGCGGCAGCGGCTCTACTTCGCGCTCGCCGTTGCCGGCGATCCGGAGGTCATCTTCTTCGACGAGCCCACCGTTGGCATGGACGTCGAGTCGCGACGGCTCTTTTTGCAGAGCATTCGCGACTTCTCCAAGCAGGGCAAGACGATTCTCCTGACCACGCACTATCTGGAGGAGGCAGACCAGCTAGCCGAGCGGATCATCGTTATCGATCGGGGCGTCCTGGTCGCCGATGCGAGTCCGCAGGAGATCAAGTCCCGCGTAGTGGCCAAGCAGGTCAGCTTTGTGACGCCAGCGTCGTTAACCGAGGCAGACTTCGCGGGGCTGCCCGTCTCCAACCTGACGATCGAGGATCATCGAGTCCGCCTCTT
>DATNNA010000259.1:0-7350 GCA_035602075.1 Binatus sp. (SeqCode)
ACGCCGGATTGCGCGGCGCCGAGCAACGCCCCCTGGCCGGTGGTGCCGCCGGCCCCGAAGATCACGTCGGCGTGCTGACGGCTAAAGGCGCGCGCCTGGTCGGCGCCCCAGACCGGGTCGGCATAGGGCGGGCCGTCGGCCGGCTGGTACGCACCGAGCACGCGCACGCCGGGGCGGACGTAGCGCGCCCCGTGCTCGAAGCCGAGCCGATTGCTCAGATCCATCGCCCCCTGGGGACCGTAAACACCCGCGACGACGCCGGTCCGGGTCACGAGGCCACCCAGCGCGCCGGCCAGGAACGCCGCCTGGTCGGCACGAAACGTGAGCACCGCCAGGTTCGGCACGTCGGGCGGCATCACGATCGGATCGATAAGCACGAAGTGCGTGGTGGGATTGGCTCGGGCGGCGTCCACGACAGGGTCCGTCAGCAGGAAGCTGCCGGCGATCACGAGGTCATATCCGGCATAGGCCTGCAAGAAGCGTCGATACTCGGATGGACGCGCGGGGAGAGCCAGGTCGGCGTGGCCGCAGGAAAGATCACGGAGGGCTTGACTCACGCCGCGCCATCCGGCGGCATCGACGGACGACCGCAGACCGGCGACGTCCGCCACGAAGCCAACGCGAAACGTGATGGGACAGACGGGCCCGGTGGTGGGGGAGGGGTCAGGCCGAGGATGGGTCGCGGTGGCGCCCGCCTGGACGAGGAGCAGCAACGAGACGACGAGAACCAGAATGCTGGCGGTCAGGTACCGAAGAGGCGATCGCCGTAGTCGCCGAGTCCGGGCAGGATGTACTTCTGGGCGTTCAGTTCCCGGTCCTGCGCCGCCGTGAAGATCTGGACGTCCGGGTGCGCTGCCTGCAGCGCCTGGATCCCCTCGGGAGCGGCCACGACGCACACTAGGCGAACGCTTGCCGGGTGATATTCCTTCATGATCTCGACGGCTTTGGTCGCCGTTCCCCCGGTGGCCAGCATCGGGTCGAGGATCATGACCGCCTTACCCCCGATGTCGGGCGGCAGCTTGACGTAGTAGCGAGAGGCGATGGCCGTTCGCTCGTCACGCTCGAGGCCGATGTAGCCCACGGTCACATGCGGCAGCAGCTCGAGCACCGGGCCCACTAAGCCCAGACCCGCCCGCAGAATGGGGACGGCGACGACCCGGTCGCCGATCGCATGGCCCTCAGTTTTCTCCAGCGGCGTGTCGATGGTGAAGTTGCGCGTCCGGAGGTCGCGGGTTGCCTCGTAGAGCAGCAGCGTGATGATCTTGTCCGAGGCTTCGCGGAACTCATCCGGTGTCGTGTCCCGGTCGCGCAAGCGCGTCAGGTAGTGCGCGACAAGGGGATGCTCAACGACATGGAGGCTCATGATGCCCCCACCCTGACCCTCAAACGCAGGCTTTCAGGAATCGTGGCGAGACCCGGCTCCGCCATACGGCCCTCGGCGAGGAGCTGCTTGACGCGAGCGATGTTCGACGCCGACCAGTTGCTCTTTGGCCTTCGCGGCGTGAACCGTGCTGCAAACGTTTCTTCGTCGATCGACTTGTTCTGACCATCGATCCATCCGTACGCGAGCCCTTCCAGAACCGACTCTTCGTAGGTAATGCCCGACTTTCCAGACGCTTTCTTGTAATAGACGAGCCAGATTTCCTTCGTGTCCTTGTGATGCTTCGCCAGCCAGCGTCGCCACTCCAGACGGTTGCGGACCTTGAGCGTCGAGCCGATATCCATTTAGACCTTGAGCGGCGCCAGCTGGCGGGCCGCGCCGAGCGCCACCCGGAACATGGGCGTGAGGTCCAGGGTCGAGACACGCGCCGGGTCGATCCCTTCTTCGCCTGGCTCGTTGACCACCGTCAGAACCGAGCCGCCACGGAGGTTGCGGAGGGCGCAGATGACGAAGATCGTCGACGACTCCATGTCATTGCAGAGCACTCGCGCCCGATGCCAGACTTTGAGTGCCGCTTCCAGCTCCTCGCGGCGGGGCATGCGCGCCGGGTGCAGATCGGCGTAGAGCGCGTCATGGCTTCGGACAATCCCGGCGTGGGCGCGTTGGTTTGCCGCACGGGCTTCGGCGACCATCGCGGAGACCAACGCAAAGTCGGCCACGGCCGGATAGCTGATCGGCACGTACGGCGGAGTCGTCCCCTCATCGCGAACGGCCGCCGTCGCAATCACCAGGTCTGAGAAGTGAACGTCGCTTTGGATCGACCCGGTGGTGCCGACGCGGATGAACGTGGTCGCACCGATCGCGGCCAGCTCCTCGACGGCGATCGCCGTTGAGGGTGAGCCAACGCCGGTCGAACAGACCGAGACCATGCGGCCGTCGAGGGTCCCGGTGTAGGTCGTGTACTCGCGATTCCGCGCGATCAGGCGGGGACTGTCGAGCAGCCGCGCGATTGGCTCAACCCGACCCGGATCACCGGGGAGAAGGACGACGTCGCCGACGTCGCCAGGTTTGCAGCGGATGTGGTACTGCAACTCCCCCATTGCCGACGTGAGTTTACGCGGTTTACTAGCCGACGACGGTGGCTTCGCTGGTGCTCGTGAAGGTCGGACCGAGCAGCAGCCGCAGCAGGGGAGAGGTGACCGGGTCGCGGTAGGTGATGGCAACGCTGAAGAGCGAGGGCCGGCCTTCGGCATCGGGAAGCGCCAGTTTGACGCGCACCGTCGCCCGTTCCGGATCCAGGCCGCCGAGGTGAGCCACGATGGCCCGGCAGGTCTCCGCCTCCGAGTAGGCGGCCGGCCGCAGCAGACCGTCCGTGGCCTGCCAGCATGGTTCGCTCGTCGGATCGCCGACGCGCAGGCCGTGGGCCAGGGTGGTGGCGCCGGCGGTGGCGGCCTCCTGGAGCTGCAAGGACCGAAGGCCGAGACCGGCGAGCTGGAGCGCGGCCACGCCGACGCCGAACAGGATGGACAGGCTGAGGAAGATCGCGATCACGGACTGGCCCGACTGCTTTCCCACGTGGCTCAGCATCGGGCCGACGGGTTGCAGCGGGCGTTACGCGTCGAGTCGCTCGGTACCCAAGGTGGTAACGCGTCGCAACAGCAGCGGTCGAGGTCGCGCGGAGGGCGTCACCCGGAAGGCCGCCGCAACGCGCGACGCAACCTCGAGCGCAGCCTGGTCGGTTCGCGCGTGCACGGTCGCCAGTGGCTCGCCCTGCTGGACCGCCTCGCCGACTTTCTTCTGCAGCACGATGCCCACTGCGAGATCGATCGCCGCGTCCTTGCGGTCGCGCCCCGCCCCCAGCGATTTGGCCGAAAGCCCGATCTCGAGAGCATCGATGGCGGCGACCTTGCCCGACTCGCGTGCCGCAACCGGCCGCTGGATCGGAGCGGTCGGCAGCCGCTCAGGGTCGCGCAGCACAGCGGCATCACCGGATTGCGCCTCGATGAGTTGCGCAAACTTGCGTAACGCGGTTCCGTCGGACATCAGCCGCTTCAGATCCGTCGGCGGGGCGGCGGCCATGCGCAGCATCTCGTTGCCCAGGCGGAGACTCAACAGCTCGAGGTCGGATGGGCCGCGTCCCGAGAGGGTCTCGATCGCCTCGCGCACTTCGAGCGCGTTGCCCACGGCGTGGCCGAGCGGCTGCTCCATGTCGGTGATGTAGGCGACCGTCTCGCGTCCGGCGCTAGCACCGATCGCCACCAGCGCCCGCGCCAGGGCTTCGGCATCGTCGAGTGTCGCGACAAAGGCGCCGCGGCCGCACTTGACGTCGAGCACGATGGCGTCGGCGCCGGCGGCGAGCTTCTTGCTCATCACGCTGCTCGCGATCAACGGCACGGAATCCACCGTCGCCGTGGCGTCACGCAAGGCATAGAAGACCTTGTCGGCCGGGACCATGTCGGACGTCTGTCCGGCGATGGCGATGCCGATGCGCCGCACTTGATCGATGAACTGGTCGATCCCGAGGTCGACCTTGAAGCCCGAGATGGACTCGAGCTTGTCCAGCGTGCCACCGCTATGGCCAAGCGCCCGCCCAGAGAGTTTCGCCACCGGAATGCCGGCGGCAGCGACCAGCGGCGCGACCACCAGCGTTGCCTTGTCGCCGACGCCACCGGTCGAGTGCTTGTCGACTTTGCGTCCCGGGATGGACGACAGATCGAGCTGGCGTCCGCTGGCCGCCATCGCCAGCGTGAGCGTCTTGGTTTCCTGGTCTGACATGCCGTTGAGCCGCACGGCCATCAGCCAGGCGGATAACTGGTAGTCCGGGATCGATCCGTCGGTGGCGCCGCGCACGATGAAGCGGATGGCCTCGTCGGACAGGACCCCGCCATCGCGCTTGTCTCGGATGACGTCGATCGCCTTCACGGCTCTGGCGTTTAATGATGCCCGATGTGGCCCACGCTCATCGCCCTGGTGGTGCCGCTGGGGCTCGACACCTTTGCCATCGCGGCCGCCCTCGGCATGAGCGGCCTGACCCGGCAGGACCGGATGCGGGTCACGGTCCTCTTCACCGCCTTCGAGATGGGCATGCCGATCGTCGGCATCGTGCTGGGGGCCGTCGCCGGAAACGTCGTGGGAAACGCCGCGGAGTTTGTCGCGATCGCAGTCTTGATCGGGCTAGGCGTCTTCATGCTCTGGCCGCGACGGGATGATCGTGACGAGTCAGAGCGGGTGGGGTTGCTGGCTCGAACGCGCGGCTTGGCCGCCATCGGGCTCGGCGTCAGCATCAGCCTGGACGAATTGGCGATCGGGTTCACCCTGGGGCTGCTGCGCTTTCCGGTCGTGCTGGTGATCGCGTTGATCGGCCTTCAGACGCTGATCGTCACCCAGGCCGGCCTGCGGCTGGGAACGAGGATCGGTGAAGCCGTCCGCGAGCGGGCGGAGCAACTGGCCGGGGTCGTGCTGGCTGCGCTCGGCGTTGTCCTGTTAGGGCAGCGTTTGTTTGCCGGTCACTGATCAGCCCTGAAGCAGGTGCGCCGGGTTACCCTTCATGCCGACTGCGACCGTGACCGTGTCGATCGCAACGGAGCCATTCGCCAGATTGGTCCGATATTGCAGCGACCACCACCAGTTCGCCGGGTTGTTGCCGGGGTTCCAGGTCGAGGCGACAGGGACCTCGAAATGAAGCCAGTGCCCGTTGTAGTAAACGGTGTTGTTGCTGGTGGCCAGCACGGTTGCCTGGGTGTTCCCGGGCGCGCTGATCAGCGTGCCTGGATTGCTGCGCTGGACGCCCAGGTCATAGATCTTGACACCGGTGGCCGAGGTGGCGATGGCGTTCGTGACCGGGTCGATGATGTCGATGTAGACGTTGCCGGCACCCGAGATGTCGCCCGGGTCCCAGATGTCGACGGTCACGGTCTTGCCGGCGTAGTAGGGCGGGAGCTGGAAGAGCGGCAGCTTGAAGGTCTGGCTCGCAATCGGGGTGTACCAGGACATGTCGTTCCAGGCCCCGAGGGAGCAGGCGGCCGTGCACAGGTTGCGGCTCGAGTCGAGCACCCGGACGGCGTAGGCTTTGTGGCTCACGTTCTGGCTGCCGCCGCCGCTGATCGCGCCGTTGTAGTCGAGGTTGTCGACCCGCAGCCGGTAGGTGCCGCCCACCAGCATGCCGCCGGTCAGGTATGAACCGGGGTTGCCGTACTGGTTGAGGCTGACCAGGCCGTTGTCGCCGGCTCCGTTGTAGGTCGGGACGTCGATCCAGCTGTGGTAGATCGACATGTTGGTCGGGTTGCCGGGCGCGTCATACGTCTGGGTGACGATCGCACCCGTATTCACGTTCTTGTACTTCGGCGGGCTGGCGTTCCAGTTCGTCGCGTCGATGGGGTAGACCGTCGTCTGTGTCAGCTTCACGTCACTCGCCCGGATGAACTGGTTGGTGACCGAGAATAGCGTGTAACGATTCGCCGAGAAGAGCTGCTTGTTGGTGAAGTCGGTGACGCTGTCTTCTTCATGCAGGTAGTAGCTACCGCCGCTCGAGCACTGCGTCAAGCCCCGCAGGTTCTCGCAGTTGTTGTGCGGTCCGGACGACCCGTTTGGACCGGCGTCGGGAGCAAAGGCTGCGTTGTAAATCTGGATATATCCACCGCCCGAGGGGATCGTGATCAGGTAGTTGTAGCCACCCCGGGTGGGTAGCGAACCATCCGCCGGCTCACTGCCCTGCGTGGTGCTGATTTGATGGACATCGGTCGACGGCGGGTTGAGCGGGGCGTTGTACTCCATTGCCGGGTTCGGAGTGAACGCGTCGCCCTGCTGGCGGTCGGTATTCCATCCCTCAGTGCGCATGAAGTAGTAGTTGTTGGCGGTCCCGAGCTGCGACGTCGACGCGCCGATTTGGCCGCCTGGCTGACCGAGCGTGATCGGAGGTAGGTAGGTGGCGATCGCGGTGCGCGTGACCTGGTAGGTGCTGAAGCCAAGCAGCTGCATGAAATAGACCTGGACTCGCTTCGTGACCGTCACCTGGAATTTGTTCGCGTAGTAGGCCGGCGGGTTGCTGCCGGCGATCGGAACCCGTTCCGGATCAACGGTCACTCCATTGGCGACATCGGCGGTATCGAAGCCGTTCTGCTTCGAGATGGCGATGGCCTTTTCGGTGGCGTTGTTCACCGGCGGAGAGTTGAACTGGTTGGGCATGTAGACGACGCCCGCCAGGGCGGCCGCGGCCGCGGCCCGCTCGGCACCCAGGCTCTGAACGTAGCCGATCAGCGCATCGACGCCGAGCCCGACACCGCCGGCGAGCACGAACATGAGCATCAGCGCCATCAGGACGATGGCCTGTCCGCGTTTTGCTTTTGAGCGCCGGATCAGAATGCCCATCAGTTCAGCACCGGTGCGACCTTCATGACGGAGAACTCGGTGAACGTCATGTTGCCGAACGTTCCGGCCGGCACCGTGAAGGACCAGACGAGGCGGATCCCGATGGCCGTCTCGTCCGGTGGTGTCTGGTAGCGCCGCTCCAGTGTGAATGTCTGCAGCCCGCCGGCCAGCGGGTTGCCGCTGCCATCGAACTGATCCTGGTAGTCGCTCGCCTGCATGACACCGTCGGCGCGGGTGACGGCATAGATGTCGAGCTCCTGCAGGGTGCCGTAGCCCCAGGTCTTGGTCACCGCGAGCACATTGCGGACGATTTTCTTATCGATGGCGGCCTGGGTCGCGGTCGGGTTCGTTTGTCGACCCCCGAGTTCGGACGCGAGCCGCACGCCTTGGCGCGTGGCGTAGCCGGCGACCAACTTGTCCCAGACCAGCATCGTGCAGTCGAACCCGCCGAGCAGGAGGACCGCCATGACCGGAATCGTGACCGCGAGCTCCACAAGCGACTGGGCCCGCTTCTTGCGGGGCGCCATTGGCGGCAGGCTGACAAGTGGGCTTCTCATAGCTATATGTCAGTAGGTCTGCGGCTCCAACCGCACGTAGTATTT
>DATNNA010000260.1:0-4170 GCA_035602075.1 Binatus sp. (SeqCode)
ACTTCGTGGGTGGCGGAGCATCGGCGGACGATGCCCTGGTCGTCGGTGGCCGTTCGTTGCGCTCGCGGCTGATCCACGGCACGGGGAAATTCGCCTCGAACGAGGTGCTCGCCCGCTGCCTCGAGGCCGCGCAACCCGACATGATTACGGTCGCCATCCGCCGCCTGAACCTCGAAGGCGGCCGCTCCGAGCTCGAGGGCATCGACCTGCGCCGCTACACGCTCCTCCCCAACACGGCGGGCGCGACCACCGCCGAGGGCGCGGTCCGCCTCGCTCGGCTGGCCCGTGCCGCCGGTTTCTCGGACTTCATCAAAGTGGAGGTCATCGGCGACGAAGACACCTTGCTGCCCGATCCGCAGGGGACCCTGGAGGCGACCCGTCAGCTGGTCAAGGAAGGCTTCATCGTGATGGCCTACACCAGCGATGACGTGGTGCAGGCCATCCGCCTCTACGAGGCGGGGGCGGCTGCGGTCATGCCCGGCGCGGCGCCGATCGGCACGACACTCGGGCTGCAGAACCTGCTGAACCTCGAGCTGATCATCAGCAAGGTCAAGGTGCCGGTCATCGTCGACGCCGGTCTCGGCGTCCCCTCGGAGGCCGCGCGATGCCTCGAGGTCGGCGCCGCCGCCGTCCTCGTCAACACGGCGATCGCGCGGGCGCAGAATCCGCCGGAGATGGCGCGGGCCTTCGCCGAGGCGGTGGTCGCGGGGCGCCGGGCGTTCAAGGCCGGCCGGGCGCATATCGGCCTGAAGGCCGCCGCCAGTAGCCCCGTCGAGGGTCTTCCCGTATAGCCAAGCGCGTCGCGCGCCGGCCGCGGACGCTTGCGGATCTCGGCGAGCGTGGGCTCCTGAAGTCGATCGGTCGCTACCTGGATCCGCCGTCACGATCGCTGCTGGTTGCCGCACCAACCGATGATGCCGCGGTCTGGCGCGGCGATCGATTCGTCGTGGCGACGACCGACACCATGGTCGAAGAGATCGATTTTCGGCTGCAATGGCAGGGGTTCGATTTTCGAACGCTCGGCCGGCGGCTGATCTCGATCAATCTCAGCGACCTCGCCGCGATGGGTGCGGAGCCGCGCTATGCGCTCGTCTCGCTGACGCTGCGCGGCACGTTGCCGGTCGCCGATGTCCGCCGCATCTACCAGGGCATTGCCGAACAAGCCCGACGGTTCAGCTGCGCGGTCGCCGGAGGCGACCTGAGCGGGACGTTGGGACTGCTCACCCTGACCGCCACGCTGATCGGCCGGCTCGACGCGGCGCGGTCACTGCTCAGGCGGCAAGGGGCGCGGCCGGGCTGGCTGATCGCCGTGACCGGCTCGCTCGGCGGCGCCGCGGCGGGGCTGCGACTCCTCGAATCGGGGCGCGGGCCCGTCAGCGCAAGCGAGCGTAAATGGGTCTCCGCCCAGCTCGATCCGACGCCGCGCGTCGTCGCCGGTCGCGTGCTCGTCGAGTCGGGTATCCGTGTCGGCGGCGACATCAGCGACGGGCTGCATCGCGAGGTCGAGCGATTGGTCGAGGGAACGCGCCTCGGGGCCACGATCGACCTCGAGCGCCTCCCACTGGCCCGCGGCTTACATCGGAAGGATTGGACGCTCGCCGTCAAGGACTCGGAGGACTTCGAGTTGATCTGCGCTGCACCAGAAGCACGCATCGCCGCGGCGAGGCGCGTCCTCGAGCGCATCAACCTCCCCTTGACCGTTGTCGGCGAGATCGACGCGCGGCCGGGCATTCGGCTGCGGAACGGGACGCGCGTGGAAAGGCTCGAAGGCGCCGGGTATGAACACTTTCGTTGACACGGCATCGGTGGAGGAGACCCGCGAGCTCGGCCGTCGTCTCGGGCAGGTCGCGGAGGCGGGAGACGTCATCGCCCTCGAAGGTGAGCTCGGCAGCGGCAAGACGGAGCTGGTGAAGGGCATCGCGGAGGCGCTCGGCGTCACCAGCGGCGTGCACAGCCCGACCTTCGTCTTGCACCACCGCTACCAGGGCCGTCTCCCCATCGAGCACTACGACCTCTACCGGCTCGAGGGCATGGCCTGGGTGGACACGGGTCTCGACGAACCGGCGCCCGACGCGGTCACCGTCATCGAGTGGCCGGATCGCGCCAGCGTCCTCGATGATTGGGCGACGATCCGTATCGGGTTGACGAGCAAGTCGGAGACGCGGCGCCGGCTGACGCTTTTACGCGGGCCCGATCGGGTCCGCACGGTGTTCAAACGTGCGCCTGGCGATTGACACCTCCGGCGTCGACCAGGCGCTGGTCGTCCTCGACGGGCGCCAGCAGCTCGCCGCAGACGATTGGGTCAGGGATCGGGCCGATCCGCCGGTGCTGGTCCGCCTCGACGCCGTCGTGAAACGGGCCGGCGGAAAGCCCGACGACCTCGAGGCGGTCGTGGCCGCGCGCGGCCCCGGATCCTTCACGGGGCTTCGGGTCGGCCTCTCGCTGGCGGCCGGGCTGGCGTACGCCCGGCATATTCCGCTGTATGTCGTCGACAGCCTGCTTATCCTCGCTCGCCGAGCCGCCGGCGATCCGGCCAGCGTGGCGCTGCGCGACGCGGGCCGGCGGGAGGTCTATGCCTGGCGGGAAGGGGAGCCGGCCCGGCGCCTGTCCGTGGATGAGCTTGCTGGTTGGCTGCCCGCCGCCGCCCGGGTCATGGTCGAGCCCGCCGGCAGCCTGGCAAGCTGGGCCCCGGGACTCGCCCACCTCGAACTGCCCGCGGCTGAACGGCGGCCCTTGAGCGCGGCGCTGCTCGACTGCGCCAATTGGACCTTCGATTCTCAAAAACCGCTGCGATATGATGAAGTGCAGGCGCTCTACGTTCAGCCCGCGGCAGCGGAGGAGCGCAGAAGGAAGGCCCCATGATGCAGCTGAAGTCCCGAACGCTCGTCGATGCCATGCGCGAGGATGACATCCCCGAGGTGCAGGCGATCGAGCGCGAGATATTTCCGACCCCCTGGCCGCGCAATGCCTATTACCGGGAGCTCCACCACAATCGTTCGGCGTACTACCTCGTGCTGCGCCGGGACGAGGAGATCGTCGGCTATGCCGGGCTCTGGAAGATGAGCGACGAGGCGCATATCACCACCGTCGGGGTGCGCGCCAATCAGCAGGGCAAGGGCTACGGCCATGCCCTGATGGCGGCGCTGATCCAGCGTGCCTACCAACTGGGCTCGCGCTGGTTGACGCTCGAAGTGCGGCCGTCCAACGACGTCGCCGTCCGCCTTTACGAAAAGTTCGGCTTCAAGGTGATCGGTCGTCGCCGTGGCTACTACACCGACAACAACGAGGATGCGATCGTGATGTGGTCGGACTCGATCCAGGCGCCGGGCTTCAAGAAGCGGTTCAACGAGATCCTGCAAACGCTCGAGATCGAAGGGCTCGACAGCAGCACACCGCAGTAGCCCAGACGAACCGACGCGTCCTGGCGATCGAGACCTCCTGTGATGAAACCGCCGCAGCGGTCATCGCCACCGGGCCGCAGATGCTCTCGAACGTGATTCGTTCCCAGGATGCGCTGCACGCGCCGTACGGTGGTGTGGTGCCGGAGATCGCCGCGCGGGCGCATCTCCAGACGCTTATCCCGGTGATCGAACGCGCGCTGGAGAACGCGGCCACCCGCTGGGAGCAGGTCGACGGGGTCGCCATCACGCGAGGCCCGGGCCTGGTTGGCTGCCTGCTGGTCGGCGTCAACCTCGGGCAGGCGATCGCCTGGGCCCGCAAGCTGCCCGTGATCGGCGTCAGCCACCTCGCGGCCCACGTCTTCGCCGGGCAGCTCGAGGAGCCCGACCTCGGCCCGCCCGCACTCGGGCTGGTGGTCTCCGGAGGTCACAGCGACCTGATCCGCTGGCACGAGGACGGCAGCATCACGGTGATCGGTAGAACGATCGACGATGCGGCGGGGGAGGCCTTCGACAAGGGCGCGCGCATCCTCGGCCTGCCGTTTCCTGGTGGCCCGGCGATCGATAAGCTGGCCGCGCAGGGGGATCCGAAGGCCGTCCGCTTCCCGCGACCCCGCGCGCCGGGCTTCGACTTCAGCTTCAGCGGCGTCAAAACCGCGCTGCTCTACGAGGTCCGCAAACGAACGTCGATCTCCGACCAGGACCGCGCCGATCTGGCCGCCAGCTACCAAGAGGCCATCGTCGACGCCCTGCTGCAGCGCGTCGAGGCCGC
>DATNNA010000261.1:0-9701 GCA_035602075.1 Binatus sp. (SeqCode)
GGAGTGTAGGGTGGGGCTTACGAGGCCTCACCACCACGCAACCGGCCATCAGCCTCGAGGACCGCGTGCAGCCAGCGCGAGACGGTGAGAAGGTCCAGGAGGTCATTGGTGGCTTTACTGGCTGGCGGGGATGGGCATCCAGACCGCCATGGGCTCGGTAAAGAATGTCCACAATCAAGCCGCTCGAGATCATCGGCGAGAACGTTATCCCGTCGCCAACCTGGGGGCCTGCGCCGGCTCGCGCATAGCGTTTTCGTCCGTATTGACAAAGCGTCCACGCTATTCCACTATGTGAGCCGACGGGGTGCCTGAGCGTCAACGTTCGTAGAGGTCGAGGGGAACGACCTGGGGAATTCGGCCTGATAAACAGGGCGTAGGGCGCTTGGTCATGTTCGGGTTGAAGGCATGCCCCGTGACGTCCACGGAGGATTGATACCCGGGTTCAAGAGGGGAATACCATGACCAGCCTCGCTTTCAAAGGACGGCGCGCGTTGCTCCTGATCGGCGTCGTGGCTTTGTGGGCAAGCAATTTTCAGCCTGCTCACGCTGGGGGCGGCTTTGCTCGCGGGGATGTCGCCGCCGGCGTTGGAAATGGTCTGATCCGGGTCTTCGATGCAAATGGCAACCTGATCGTAACCCTTGATAACACCACTGGCAGTTATCAGCAGACCGGTATGTGCTTCGACCCAAATGGCGACTTCTACTCCACGGATTTTGGGACCAGCCAAATGAGTAAGTTCGACGGCGGCGGCACTCTGGTGCAGGCAAGCTGGGGCGGTCCATTCGGCGGAAGTCCAGAGGACTGCTTGGTGGCGCAGGACGGCACGGTCTGGTCTGGCGAGGTCCTCGGTGCAAACAAGCTTCGGCATTGGTCGGCGAGCGGCACACAGTTAGCGGAATACAGTCCAGCGATCGAGAACCAGGGCATCGACTGGTTCGATCTGAACGCGGACCAGTGCGTGTTCGACTACACGTCGGAAGGTCCAAGCATCAAGAGGTTCAACGTTTGCACCAACACTCAGCTCCCAGATTTCGCCACCAGTCTCCCCGGCAATCCATGCTATGCCCTCCGGATCCGGTCCGACGGCGGTGTGCTGGTCGGCTGCCACGACGACGTCAACCTCCTCGATGCGGTTGGCAACGTCGTGAAGAGTTATCCGCGGAGTAACTTCTCAGAAGCAACCAGCTTCCTATTCGCGTTGAATCTCGATCCCGACCTCGCGTCGTTCTGGACAGCGGATTTCTCCACCGGAAACATCTACCGGATCGATATCGCAACCGGGAATGTCATTACCCACTTCCAGACGACTCCGGTCAGCATCCTGGGCGGCCTGGCCATCTTTGGCGAGCCGCTGGTATCGGCCGACACCACCCCACCGAGCTGCACTCTGACCGCCGTGATTGCCGGGCCGCCAAAGCAGGTCAAGATCACGGTCGAGGATGCTGGTAGTGGACTCCTGGAGATCGTCGTCACCAAGAACGTGAACGCCACGGTGGACGTTCCGGTCTTCACCCAACGAACCACGGCACCCGTGATCGTCACCGGGACGAAAACGGATCAGAGCAAAGCGGCCCAGGTGGGCCTTGCGGTCGTCGATGTGGCCGGAAACCAGACCGACTGCGACCCCGACCTGCTCAGCATCAAACCGGGCGACGTTCAGCGGATCCGGGACGTTCCCCGATCAGAGCACTGGCTGACGCTGTCCAACGGCAGCCCGGGGCTGCGGACCCTGCGGGTCACCGTAAACCGGAAGACCTTCGAGCTGGGCCACCTGCGCAGCGGCGAGGTTCGGGTCCTGGACATGTCCTCGGCGATGGTGGCCGGCTCGCACAACACGGTCACGATCCGTGGTTATGGCCGGCGGGGGAGCAGCGCGGACGTCGTCCTGTCTGATTAGGTCGACTAGCAGGAGGGGAAATCATGAAAAACCTCGCCGTCAGAGGACGAGGCGTGTTGCTGCTGATCGGCATCGTGGCCTTGTGGGCTGCCAATCTTCAGCCAGCTCACGCCGCTGGCGTTGCTTATCACCCCGGCGATGTTTTCGCCGCCGTTGGGGGAGGCCAGATCAAGCACTTCGATGCCAACGGCACCTTGCTCGACACCCTTAACACCACAACCATCAGCGACATGACCGGCATGTGCTTCGATGCGGCGAGCAACCTCTACGCCACGGATTGGTCGGCCGACCAGATGAGCAAATTCGACAGCACCGGTACTCTGGCCCAGGCATCCTGGGCCGGTCCTTTCACCGGGATGCCAGAGGATTGCCTGCAGGCAAAGGACGGCAGTATCTGGACGGGCGAGGTGTTTGGCGAAGGGAAGCTGCAGCAGTGGACGACCGCAGGCACGCTCTTAGCCTCCTTCACGCCGGCAGGCGGCAGGGTCGACTGGTTCGACCTGAACCCGGATCAGTGCGTGTTCGACTACACCATCGAGAGCGACAGCATCGCCCGGTTTGACGTCTGCACCAACACCCAGCTTCCGAATCTGGTCAATAACCTTCCCGACAGCCCGTGCTATGCGATGCGGATTCGGGCGGATGGCACCATCCTGGTTGCGTGCCAACAGGGCGTGAACTTGCTCGATGCAGCTGGGAATGTCCTGAAAACCTATCCGCGTGCCGATCTGCCTGGCGCATCGAGCTTCTTGTTCGCCGCGAATCTCGATCCGGATGGGACATCATTCTGGACGGCAGATTTCTACACCGGCAACATCTACCGGGTCAACATTGCGACTGGGAACCTAATGACCCACTTCCAAACCCCCATTCTCAGCTTCCTCGGAGGCCTCGCCGTCTTCGGCGAGCTGGTCGTGTCCAACGACACGACTCCGCCCAGCTGCACCCTCACCGCCGTGATTGCCGGGCCGCCGAAGCAGGTCAAGATCACGGTCCAGGACGTCGACAGCGGCCTGCAATCGATCACCGTCACCAAAAACGTGAACGCGACGGTGGACGTTCCGGCCTTCACGCCGGGCACGAAGGCGCCTGTGGTGGTGACCGGGACCAAGACCGACCAGAGCAAGGGGGCCCAGGTGGGCCTGCGAGCCACCGACGTGGCGGGCAACGTCACCATCTGCGATCCAGAGTTTCTCACGATCAAGCCGGGCGAGGTTCAGCGGATCCGGGACGTTCCCCGCTCAGAGCACCGGCTGACGCTGTCGAACGGCAGCCCGGGGCTGCGAACCCTCCGGGTCACGGTAAACCGGAAGACCTTCGAGCTGGGCCACCTGCGCAGCGGCGAGGTTCGGGTCCTGGACATCTCCTCGGCGATGGTGGCCGGCTCACACAACACGGTCACGATTCGTGGCTATGGCCGGCGCGGGAGCAGCGCGGAGGTGGTCCTGTCGGATTAGGTCGATAAGCGGGAGGGAAATATCATGACGAACCTTGCATTCAGAGGACGAGGACTGTTGCTCCTGATCGGCGTTGTTGCCCTCTGGGGAGCCAATCTTCAGCCCGCGCAGGCCGCTGGCGTCCCCTATCACTCGGGTGATGTTTTTGTCTCCGTCGGGGCGGGGCTGGTCCGGCATTTCGACAGCAACGGCATCCTGCTTGACACGCTTGATACGACGACCAACAGTGACTTGACCGGGCTATGCTTCGACGCCGGGCACAATCTCTATTCCACGAATCTGTCCTCCGGCCAGATGAGCAAATTCGACAGCATGGGAAACCTGCTCCAAGCGAGCTGGGGCGGTCCCTTCAGTGCCTGGCCGGAGGATTGCCTCCAGGCAAGGGACGGCAGCATCTGGACCGGGGAAGTCAAAGGCGCCAACATGTTGCGCCAGTGGACGAGCAGCGGCACTCAGCTGTCTGCCTTCAGTCCGGCGACGGAGTACCAGGGGTTCGACTGGTTCGACCTCAACCCGGATCAATGCGTCTTCGATTACACCTCGGAGGGCCCCAGCCTCAAGCGATTCAACGTCTGTACCAATTCCCAGCTGCCAGACCTGGCCACCAATCTGCCCGGATCGGTGTGCTTTGCGGTAAAGATCCGCGCAGACGGCGGCATTTTCGTTGCCTGTTCTAGTGAGATCAACCTGCTCGACGCCGCTGGAAACGTTCTGAAGAGTTATCCGCAATCCAATCTACCCGGCTCATCCAGTCGCCTGTTTGCCGCTAATCTCGACCCGGACGGAACGTCGTTCTGGACCGCGGACGTCGATGCCGGGAACATCTACCGGATCGATATCGCCACTGGCACTGTGATAACCCATTTCGTGGCTACTCCTGCTGGCCACTTCATCTCGGGTCTCGCGGTCTTCGGTGAACCGATCGTCTCAGCTGATACGGTGCCGCCAATCTGCGCCCTCACGGCCGTGCTCCCCGGACCGCCCAAACAGGTCAAGATCACGGTCCAGGATGTCGACAGCGGCCTGCAGTCGATCACCGTCACCAAAAACGTGAACGCCACCGTGGACGTTCCCGCCTTCACCCTGGGGACGAAGGCACCGGTGGTGGTGACCGGGACCAAGACCGACCAGAGCAAGGGGGCCCAGGTAGGCCTGCGAGCCACCGACGTAGCGGGCAACGTCACCGACTGCGACCCCGAGCTGCTCACCATCAAGCCGGGCGAGGTTCAGCGGATCCGAGACGTTCCCCGATCAGAGCACCGGCTGACGCTGTCGAACGGCAGCCCGGGACTGCGGACCCTAAGGGTCACCGTAAACCGGAAGACCTTCGAGCTAGGCCACCTGCGCAGCAGCGAGGTTCGAGTCCTGGATATTTCCTCGGCAATGGTCGCCGGCTCGCACAACACGATCACGATTCGAGGCTATGGGCGGCGGGGGAGCAGCGCGGACGTCGTCCTGTCTGACTAGGTCGGCTGGCGCCAGACCAAAAATGAGAGTTTTCGGCGTGCGGCCCAGCACAAACTGAGCCGTTTCGAGAACATACGTTTTCTTGACAGGAGGAAAAACTGGGAGCCAAATTCAGTCCGGGAAGCCGACCGGGAGAGGGTCGGTGATGGGGAACCTCCATTGGGGGGATCGGGTGTCGCATGTCCGGTTAAAGCCCGGGGAGGGAGGATCCATGGATCGGAAGGTCGCCAGGGGTATTTACCGCACAGTACAAATCTGGGGGAAGCCGGGCGGTGGTCGCTTGACGACAAGGGAGATGTGCGAATGAAGGCGTGGGCGAAGGCCGGCAGAATCTTGCTGAGCGCTGTCATGGCGGCAGTGATGATCTCGTTCCCGCTGCCGGCCAGGGCGGCTGGGGGGTTCGTGGTCAACAGCACGAATGACCTCCCGGATGCGAACCCTGGTGACGGACTGTGCGCCGCAGCCAACGACACCTGCACGTTGCGGGCGGCGATTATGGAAGCCAATGCTCTGGCGGGGCCGGACACCATCACCTTAGCGGCCGGAACCTACACTCTGGCGATTCATGGCGCAGCCGAGAACGGCAGCGCGACCGGCGACCTGGATATCACCTCGGATCTGACCATCACTGGCGCCGGTTCCGCCAGCACGGTGGTGACGGGCGATGCCACTTGGGACGACCGCATCATGCAGATGGTCAGCTTCCCGACAATCGGTGCGGTGTCGATCTCAGGCCTGACCATGAAAGGCGGGCACACACCGGCCGGAGAGAACGGCGGCGGCCTGGAGGGCAGCGCCGGCACCGTCACGCTGAACGACCTGGTCTTCACCGATAACACGGCGGATTTAGAGGGAGGCGGGGCGTGGGTGGGCGGCAATACAATCGCTGGCGGGCCCGGGACCGTCACGCTCGATGGAATCGCGGCCACCAACAATACCGCCGGAAACGTTGCTGGCGGTCTCTCGGTCACTGGCAACGGCGTTCTGTCCAGGATCGCGGTCAGCAACAATACGTCGGGCCGTGACGGCGGCGGGATTCACCTCTCCGGCACGGGCACGCTCACAAACTTCACCGTTGCGGGCAACCACTCGGGCAGCCCCGGCTCTTCCGGTATCGGCGGCGGCATTGTGGCAGACAGCTCAAGCGCGCAAGCGCCCTGGCTAATCAGCAATGGAACAGTCAGCGGCAACCACAGTGAGGGTCAGGGCGGAGGCCTGGCGACCGCCAACGTCACCCTCGAAGACGTGCTGGTCGACAACAACTCAGCCGCCATCGGCGGGGGGATCTCCAATGTAGGCGGAAACGTTACCCTTCGGCGAATCACTGTATCCGACAACACTGGGACACTTACACAATTCGGTTTTGGCGCGGGGGTGCACGACCAGGGGCGTGGGTTCGAGATGGAAAACGTCACCATCACTCAGAACCACGGCGGAGGCTTCGACAGCAACTCCTTTGGCGGACGCTTGGCCAATGTCACGATCGCCGATAACGATTCCGGCTATGGGATCGTTGTATTCAACGGCACCCCCATCACGTTGCAGGGCGTGATCCTGACCGGCAACTCCCCGGCCAATTGCTCCGACCCGACTCACCAGCTGGTGTCGCTGGGAGGTAATCTCGAAAACGGCAATTCGTGCCCGGCTGAGATCCGCGCCGATCCCATGCTCGCTCCTCTGGCAGATAACGGAGGGCCGGTGCCTACCCGGGCCTTGTTGCCCGGCAGTCCTGCTATTGACGCCATGCCGACAGGCATCTGTCCGCCCCCGGCGACGGACGAGAGAGGTGTGGCCCGTCCCCAGGGTTCGGCATGCGACATTGGCGCGTTCGAATTCTCTGCCGAGACGATCCCACCCAGCTGCGGCCTGACCGCCGTGCTCCCCGGCCCGCCGAAGCAGGTCAAGATCACGGTCCAGGACCTTGACAGCGGCTTGCAGTCGATCACGGTCACCAAAAACGTGAACGCCACGGTCGACGTTCCGGCCTTCACCCCGGGGACGAAGGCACCCGTGGTAGTGACCGGAACGAAGACCGACCAAACCAAGGGGGCCCAGGTGGGCCTGCGAGCCACCGACGTGGCCGGCAACGTCACCAACTGCGACCCCGAGCTGCTCACCATCAAACCGGGCGACGTTCAGCGGATCCGGGACGTTCCCCGCTCAGAGCACCGGCTGACGCTGTCCAACGGCAGCCCGGGGCTGCGGATTCTCCGGGTCACGGTAAACCGGAAGACCTTCGAGCTGGGCCACCTGCGCAGCGGCGAGGTTCGGGTCCTGGACATCTCCTCGGCGATGGTGGCCGGCTCGCACAACACGGTTACGCTCCAAGGCTATGGCGGCCGGGGGAGCAGCGCAGAGGTGGTCCTATCAGAGTAGGCCTAGCTCAAACTCGACAGTTCAGATCGACCACAACAGCGCAGGAGGCCTCGGGGCAGGGTGACTCCTCGTGACTGGTCGCATTTTCAGGAGTATTCTGAGCGTGGCAAAACGGGGGGCCTTGTCGCACGGTACATTTCGGCCGCTCATCAATCGGTAGAGGGAGGAATAGGGGATGAAGCTTCCACAGGCGCGATTGGATGTCCTAAGGACCGACCTGGAGGGAGAGGTCGTCCTGTATGATCCGGACCGGCACCAGGCCCATAGTCTCAACCGAGCGGCGCTGGCGATCTGGAATCACTGTGACGGTCAGAACACCGTGGCGAGCCTCCAGCGCCTCGTTAGTGATGAGCTCGGGGTTCCGATCGAAGAGTCTGCCGTTCGGATAGGCCTGCAAGAGCTCGAGCGAACGCATCTCCTTGCCCAGAACTTCGAGGAGGATGACGACAGGCGTCTCAACAGGCGGGCAGCCCTGAAGAGAGCCGGCCGCCGACTAGCGGTCGCAGCACTAGCGTCGCCAGTCATCATCTCTGCGCTGGTTCCGAAGCCCGCCGCCGCCGTAAGTTTCTAACTCCGGCGCTCAGCATGGGCCGCGGGGCCGCTCCCATCGCCGTGCTTGTGTATGGCGTGCGGATCGGCCTCGATGGGGACAGCGACGAAGGGCTCGCGGACTTGAGATCGGTGCTCCCGCCAGGAGCACGACAATGCAGGGGTTCTGCCCGCGACATCTCATACGCCCTTCGTAGAGCGTCGGGGAATGGCGCATCGGATTCCGGGGAGACCGCCGGCTACGTCGACGGCAGAATTCTGGATCGCTCTCCCGATTATCAGGCCGTTGTGCAAAGCATCCATCGCCACGTTCAACTCTTCGTGGCCGAACATGCGCCGCGGCGCGTGTTCATCCATGCCGGCGTGGTGGCGTGGAAGGGACAGGCTGTCGTCATTCCCGGCAGAACTCACTTCGGAAAATCGACTCTCGTTGCCGCCTTGCTGCGCGCGGGAGCTACGTACTATTCAGATGAGTTCGCGGTCGTAGATTCTCTGGGGCGTATCCATCCGTACCCGCAGCTCATCGGACTGCGTGACGGGAACGGTCGATCCAGGGGATTCGATCCGGCGGAATTCTCGGCCAGGGTGGGAAGAAAACCGCTGATGGCCAGGCTCATCCTGGTCACGCGTCACCGCACTGGTGCTCGATGGCGACCCCAAAGAATCTCGCGGGGCGCGGGCATGCTGGCCTTGCTGACCAACACGGTTTCGGCACGGCGCGAGCCGGCTCGGGCTCTTGGAAGCTTGAACCGGTTGCTCGCCGGCGCAACCGTCCTCAAGGGTTCTCGCGGTGAGGCCGAAGCTGTGGTGGATCACTTGGTCAGCTCAGGACATCTGCCGCCGTGGCACTCCTAGACACTACTGTCGGCCCAGTTGATCGCGGCCTTCTCGTAGGATCCCTGCTGCAGGGTGCGTGGCGAGTGGTGCCGGGCGCGGCTTCGCTGAGCCCGAATGAATTGGAGCTCATCCTGCCCATTCTGATCCATAGCGGAACCGGTAGTCTGGCCTGGCGCCGGATCCGCAACACCCCGCTCGGTTCATCGGCTCCAGGCCAGCGGCTCCACACTGCGCGAAGGATCCAGGCTGCCGAAGCAGCCATCCGGGCCGGTCAGATCGAGCGAGTCCTTTCCCTGGACGGGATGCGGGAGGCCGACCCGATCCTGGTCAAGGGCTGGGCCAATGGTCGCTTTTATCCGGAAGACGGATTACGCCGTTACACCGACATCGATCTGATCGTCCGGCCCGACCGATACGAGGCTGCGGTTCGAGCCGCGGCACGGATGGTACCCGCCGATCCGGATCGAGCCATTCCGGTCGACATCCAGCGAAATTTGCGAGACGTGCCCGATCGTAGCTGGGAGCAGATTTCGGCCCGGTCCTGTCTCGTATCGCTCGGGAATGGCCACGTCACCGTGCTGGGTGATGAAGACACGCTACGCCTAGCCTGCCTTCACCTCCTGCACCACTACGGGTTCCATCCCATCTGGTTATGCGACGTCGGCGCACTGCTCGAAAGCCTCCCGGTTGACTTCGACTGGGACTACTGCCTTGGTGGCCAGCCTCGGCGGACGAAGTGGATGCTGGCAGTCATCAGGCTCGCCAACCAGTTGCTTGGCGCCAGCCTGGACCGATGCCCTGCGGGACTAGTTCCCCGAGCTGTTCCTCGCTGGCTGGTCAGGACAATCCTCGCTCGGTGGGGCACCGAGGCCAGCTTCCAGTACCCCTGGCCGCGCCCTCGTCGCATTCTCAGTGTGATGCGGACCGATCCGCGCCGGTTGCCAGACGCCGTCACCAGTCAATGGCCAGATCCTCTGAAGGCGGTTGGGCGCCTGGGGTGGCCGATCAACGACCTTTCGGGAAGGACGGCACAAATTCTGTACTTCACCGCCCGCCCCGTGTACCGGATTGTTCGGCATCGCCTCCTACGAAGGAAGTGACCTTCGCTTAACCGTAC
>DATNNA010000262.1:0-5055 GCA_035602075.1 Binatus sp. (SeqCode)
GTGACCTTCGCAAAAGCGTCGGACGGCGGACCTCCGACCCGCTGCGTGGGGGAGTCGGGCGTGATCAGCTCCGGGTACTCGGTCTCCAGCTCCACGAGCTCGCGAAACAGCGCGTCGTACTCGGCGTCGGTGATCTCCGGCTGGTCGAGCTCGTAGTACTGTCGGTTCGCGCGCTCGATGAGCGTGCGCAGCTCGACGACGCGAGCCTGTGCCTGCTCGAGGCCCCCACCCTGCCCTCCCCCAGCGGGGGAGGGAACGGGCATTGTCACAGCTTGACGATGGGCGCCAGGCTGACGGCGAGGATCTTCATCCCGACCTTGTCGAACTTCACGATGATCTCCTCGTCGGTGCGGGTCATCGTGCTCTTCAAGACGTTGCCGCGCCCCCAGGAGCGATGCTCGACCTGGTCACCCGGCTGGTAGCGCTGCACCAGCTCGACCGGCGCCGACGGCCGCGCCGCCTCGACCGCCCGCGCCGGCGCCATTCCCGCGTCGGGGACGCCCTGTGGGATTCCCGCCGATCCGTCGACGAGATCCGACGGAATGTCTTTGAGGAAACGCGACGGCAGATTCAGGTTCGCGCTCCCCCAGAGGTGCCGCCGAAAGGCATGAAACAGGTACAGCCGATCCTTGGCGCGCGTCATGCCGACGTAGGCGAGTCGCCGCTCCTCCTCCAGTTCCGCGGGCGAGTCCAGGCTGCGACTGTGTGGGAACAGCCCTTCCTCCATCCCGAGCATGAAGACCACCGGGAACTCGAGGCCCTTGACCATGTGCAGCGTGATCAGTGTCATCCCCTGGGCGCGGTCGTCCATGGTGTCGACGTCGCTCATCAGCGCGACATCTTCGAGGAACGCCTGCAGGCCTTCGCCGGGTGGCAGCCCGTCGTACTCCGATGCAAGGCCGCGCAGCTCGAGAACGTTCCCCCAGCGTTCCTCGCCCTCGGCGCTCCCCTCTTTGACGTAGCGCTCATAGGCGCTGCGCAGCAGCACGAGGTCGATCACCTCGACCAGCCGGCGCTCCTGGCTGGCAGCCCGGACCTCCAGGACGAGGTCACGGAAATCGGCGAGCGCGCCCCTGGCCGACGGAGTCAGCTCGTCGATCTCGTCCAGGCGCGCGAGAGAATCCCAGGGCGATAGGCCATGCGCATCGGCCCAGTAACCGAGTTGTGCCAGCGATTTCTCACCGAGCTTGCGCCGCGGGACGTTGATGACTCGGGAAAAGCTGAGCGTGTCCTGCGGATTGGCGACGAGCCGCAGATAGGCGAGGACGTCCTTGACCTCGCGACGCTCGTAGAAACGAAGGCCGCCGATCAGCCGGTACGGCACGCCGCGCCGGAGCAGGACTTCTTCCAGCGCCCGGGATTGCGCGTTGGTGCGATAGAGGACGGCGATGTCGCCCAAGCGGTGATCGCCTTCGGCCACCAACCGAAGCGACTCGCGAGCGACCGCCTGCGCTTCCTCTTGCTCGTCATACGTCTGCGCCACCACGACTTTGGGGCCTCCCGGCCGATCGGTCCATAGCCGTTTGGCCGCTCGGTTCGGATTGGCCTTGATGACGTGATACGCGGCGTCGAGAATCACCTGCGTCGACCGGTAATTCTGTTCGAGCTTGACGATCGTCGCGTCCGGATAGTCCTTCTCGAAGGACAGAATATTTCGCACATCCGCGCCGCGAAATCCGTAGATCGACTGATCGTCGTCCCCCACGACGGCCAGATTCCGGTGCTGACTCGCGAGATGGCGGACCATCAGGTATTGCGCCCGGTTGGTGTCCTGATATTCGTCGACCATGACGCACTTGAAGCGCTTCTGATATTTCTCGAGCACTTCTGGGTGGCGATCGAACAGCCACACCGTCCGCATCAGCAGATCGTCGAAGTCGAGCGCGTTGTTCTGTTCCAGGAAGGCGTCGTAGCGGAGCCGGATCCGCGCCGCCAGCTCCTCGTTGTGAGTGCCAGCCGCCTTCAACTGGTCGTCGGCACTGATGACCTCGTCTTTGGCGCGGGAGATCAGGCCCACCATCCCACCGGGTGGGTATCGCTTCTCGTCGAGACGAAGCTCGGTCATGACGCGTTTGACGACGGACAGCCGGTCGCCCTCGTCGTAGATGACGAAATGGCGATCGATCCCATCGGCGCTGCCGTCCCGCCGCAGAATGCGAACCCCGATGGCATGGAACGTCCCCATCCAGATCCCGCCCGCGGTCAGGTTCAGAAGATTCTCGACCCGGCTGCGCATCTCGCGTGCCGCTTTGTTCGTGAACGTCACGGCCAGGATCTCGCCCGGCTCGGCGCGGCCCTGCTGGATCAGCCAGGCGATGCGGGCCGTAAGCACGCGCGTCTTGCCACTGCCTGCACCGGCAAAGATCAACAGTGGCCCATCGTCTGCGGTCACTGCCGCCCGCTGCGGAGGGTTCAGTCCGGCCAAGAGATCGATCGCCCGCTCCGCGGCAGGCGAGGAAGACACACTCAAGACATAGGCAAGTTTACCCGGGCACCGTTAGCTCAGAAACGAAACCGAAAACGCGGCTCGGCCTTCGGCCTGGCTAGTGGCGACGGCCGCGGCCGCGCATCCGCCCAGCGGCCATCTGATCCCCGTCGTCGTCGACGTCGTCCCTCTTTTGCCTGGACGCCTTGAACGACTCCGAGAAGGCGCCGATGAACTGATCACGCAGCTCCATCGTCGAGACCTCGAATGCATCTTTCAGGGTCCAGTGGTCATCCGGCGAGTACTTACGCTCGCAGGCCCAGAGCAGGAACGTGATCAGTTGCACCTTGACGGCCGCGGCGAGCTTCGATTCGCCCTTCGTCTTGCCGCCCTTGTCCTTGCCCTTCCCCTTCGCGCCGGCGGCGGGCGGCGGCGGGGCAACGGTGCCGTCGCCGGTGCGAACACCCCAGGCGGGAGCGGTCGGGGCCTGACGGACGGGCGGCGCCTGCGCGACCAGGCTGGCCCTCAGTGACGCGAGGTCGTCCTTTGGCGCGGCCTTGGGCGGCTCGGGTGCCGCCGTCGCCGGCATCTGGCCGGGTGCCGGAGGCTGGTACGACGGGATGGCGTCTCGTTTCTTCGGAATTGCCATTGGTGGCACGGAAAAGCTCTGCGGCGTTGGCGGCCGAGTCGGAGCCATGGGCGCAGCCGGCGGCGGAGGCATAACCGGCGGCATCGTTGGCAGCGGCATCCCCTGGGCCATTCCCTGTTGCGGCATTCCCTGCGGGGGCATGCCCTGTTGCGGCATCGGCTGCTGCGGGTATGCCGGATAGCCAGGTTGGGGCTGGCCCGGATATCCCTGAGGAGGGTAGGGCTGACCCTGGGGCGGATAGGGCTGGCCCTGGGGCGGCGCTCCCTGGTATGGGGCACCCTGCTGATACGGAGCCGCGGGGTAGCCGGGTTGCTGCGGGTAGCCACCCTGCCCCCAGGCGGGAGCTGGCGGCATGCCGGGCTGGCCTGGCTGACCGGCCGGGGGCCAGCCCTGCGGGGCTCCCTGGGCCGGCGCTCCAGGGTACTGGCCGGGTGGCGGCCCCTGCTGCGGCTGCCAGGGTGGCGGCTGGCCTGGTCCCGGCTGGTTGTACGTCCTGTAGACCGGGGCGATCGGCCGCTGCTGATCTGGAGGGATGTACGGCGCTGAGGGGCCCTGGAGCGCGGCCTGGCTGCGTCGCAGCATGTCCAGGAGCCGCGCCTTGTCAATGTAGAGGTTGCCGGCAAGGCTGGGGTTGGCGCCGGGGGCGAACATGAACTGACCGCTCTGGAATTCCCAGAGGAGATCGAAGGCCTGGCGGGCACCGCGGACCCGCCCGCCGCTGGCGTGGGTCAGCGCGCCCCCTTGAAAGGCATAGACCCAGTTCCCCCGAGGCTCTCGGAGCTCCAGCACGCCGGATTGGCCGCTGTTGACCACCTGGTCGAGGAGTCCGAGGAGCCCAACTCGATCGATGGGGCTGAACGCCGGGGCCTTGGACTGGGCAGCCGGCTCCCCTTTGCCCTTGGCGAAGAGCTTCACACCGCTGTAACCGGCGATGGGAGGCCGTCCTTGCCGTTGTAAAAAACCCCGCTACAACGTGTTACCGGCCAGCAGCAGTGCTCTAACCTCGTCGTCGGTGACCTGTGGCCATTCCTCGAAGAAGTTCCCGACGGCATAGAACGGTTCCGGAGTGGCCAGACAGACGAATTCATCGACCTGTGGCTCGAGCCAAGCGGCCGTGTCCGGCGGCGCGACCGGGACCGCCAGCACCACCCGGTGAGCGCCACGCTGTCGCACCGTCTGGATGCCGGCCTGGGCGGTGTACCCGGTGGCAACCCCGTCATCGGTCAGGATCACGGTTCGACCCTCGAGCGATGGCATCGCCCCCGCGCCCAGGGCCGCAAGCCAGGCTCGCAGCTCCTCGCGTTGGCGGGCAGCCGCGTTCACGAGGTCGTCCTCGGTGAGACCCAGCTGCTGGATCAGCTTCCGATCGAAGACGAGGACGGCATCATCATCGACGGCGCCGATGGCGAGCTCGGGATTGCCAGGAGCGCCGAGCTTGCGCACCGGGCAAATCCCCAGCGGCAGATGTAAGTCGACGGCGATCGCCTTTGCCACGACGACGCCGCCGCGTGGGATTCCGAGGACGACCGTGCGTTCGTTGTCGCGATAGCGTTGAAGGGCGGCCGCCAAGCGCTCGCCAGCATCGACCCGGTCGCGAAAAATCACCGAACTACAATAGGTCGATGGCGATCGCCGCGCCGACCATGCCCGGCGTCGGGGACCTGGCGCCCGATTTCACGCTGCCCGGGACGCCCGACGGGGATCCGGTTGCCCTGTCTTCGTTCAAAGGCAGCAAGCATGTCCTGCTCGCCTTTTACGTCTTCGACTTCAGCCCCGGTTGAACGAATGAGCTCACCTCCTTGCGAGGTGATTACCCGCAGTTCGTCAAGGCCGAGACCGAAATACTCGGGCTCAGCGTCGATCACATCTGGGCCCACAAGGCCTATGCGAAGAGCCTGGGCGATCTGCCCTTCCCGATCCTCGCCGATTGGGACAAGTCGGTGGCGCGGCGCTACGGCGTCCTCAACGAGGAGCGGGGCGT
>DATNNA010000263.1:0-2052 GCA_035602075.1 Binatus sp. (SeqCode)
GAGCAGTACTTCCGCGGTATCGCACGGCGCGATGGCGACCGGATCCGAGTCCGCCTGACCGGCGACCAGGGTTCGCACGTGCTTCGCTCGATGGCTGATGCCAATTGCCTCGTCGTCGTCCCCCAGGGGACCAGTGAGGTGGCGGCCGGAGCGCCCGTCGAGATCATCCCGCTCGCGCCGATCGACTAAAACCCCCGCCCTGCCCTCCCCCGGAGGGGAAGGGACGCTGTTTGGATTTACACTCTCTCTTGGTAGGGAGTAGCGATGGCCAGAGTCGACCCGGAGAAGATCCGAAACGTTGCCTTGCTCGGGCACAGCCACGATGGCAAGACCAGCCTGGCCGAGGCGATGCTGTACGCGGGCGGGACCGTCGATCGGCTGGGTCGCCCCGACGCGGGGAACACCACGTTCGACTTCGAGCCGGAAGAGATCAAGCGCAAAATCTCCATCGGCACCGCGATTGCCCACCTGACCTGGCGCGACCACAAGGTCAACCTGCTCGACACACCCGGGTTTCAGGACTTCACCGGTGATGTCTGCGGCGCGCTGCGCGCGGCCGAGGGTGCCCTGCTGGTGGTCGGGGCCAGCACCGGTGTCGTTGTCGGTACGGAGCTGGCCTGGCAGCAAGTGCGAAGCCGCGACCTCCCCACCCTGATCGTCGTCAACAAGATGGACAAGGAGAACGCCGACTACTGGAAAGTGGTCGACGGCTTCAAGGAGTTCTCCCCACGCCCGGTTTCGATCCAGGCACCGATCGGGCACGAGGCCGGCTTCACGGGTGTCGTCGACCTGCTGACCCGCAAGGCCTATGAGTTCGATCCGCAGGGGCGACCCAAGGAGGTCCCGGTGCCGAGCGACCTCGCAGCCGAGGTCGAGTCCCGCCGGTCACCACTGGTTGAGGCGGCCGCCGAGACGGACGACGCGCTGCTGGAGAAGTACCTCGAAAGCGGCGAGTTGAGTGATGCGGAGGTCACGAGCGCGCTCGCCAAGGGCGTGGCGGCCGGGGCGATCGTCCCGGTCCTCTGTACCGCCGCCGGCAAATCGATCGGCATCGGCACCCTGCTCGATGCCATCGTGGCGCTCCTCCCCTCCCCAAAGCAGGCCCCACCGGTCGTGGCCGTCAATCCGCGCACCGAGCAACCCGAGACCTTGACCCACGAGGTTGCCGGGCCATTGGGAGCCATCGTCTTCAAG
Source organism: Binatus sp. (SeqCode) (assembly GCA_035602075.1). Lineage (GTDB taxonomy): Bacteria > Chloroflexota > Dormibacteria > CF-121 > CF-121 > CF-13. The sequence continues at coordinate 1,195 of DATNNA010000263.1, forward strand.
ACCACCGCCGATCCCTTCGTGGGCCGCATCAGCTACGTCAAGGTGGTGTCCGGCGTTCTGACACCGGGCACCCCGCTTCTGAATGCGGCCAAGGACCAGCCGGAACGCGCCGGTACGATCGGCTATCCGAAGGGCAAGACGCTGGAACCGGCCACCGAGGTGGTGGCGGGCGACATCGCGGGCATCAGCAAGCTGTCGGTAACCGCGACCGGCGACACGCTCGCCAGCCGTGACCATCCCCTGCGGCTCCCGGCGATCGAGTATCCCGAGCAGACGTACAGCGCCGCCGTCGGCGCCAAGAACAAGGCCGACGAGGAAAAGGTCAATGCGGCGCTGGTGAAGCTGGTCGACGAGGACCCGACCCTCACGCTGGAGCACGAGCCGATCACGAAGGAGACGATCGTGCACGGCATGGGCGACATCCATCTCGATGTCGTGCTCGAGAAAATGAAGCGCAAGTACGGGGTCGAGGGCACGCTGGCGGTGCCGCGGGTCCCCTACCAGGAGACGATCACCACCAGCGCCAAGGCGGAGAAGAAGTACAAGAAGCAATCGGGCGGCGCCGGCCTCTACGGCCACTGTGTCATCGACATTGCCCCGGTCCCGCGCGGCACCGGGTTCGTCTGGGAAGACAAGATCTTCGGCGGGTCCATCCCGCAGAACTTCCGACCGTCGGTCGAGCGGGGCGTCAGGGAAACGATGGACCAAGGGGTGCTCAGCGGCAACCCGCTGGTGGACATCAAGGTCCGCCTGCTGGACGGATCAACGCACCAGGTCGACGGCAAGGACATTGCCTTCAAACTGGCCGGCGCCATGGCGATGCGCCAGGCGGTGATGGACGCTAAGCCGGTCCTGCTG
>DATNNA010000264.1:0-2253 GCA_035602075.1 Binatus sp. (SeqCode)
GATGAAGATGCGTCAGTACGTCATCGGCGAGCGATTCTGCCGCGAGGTCCGCGACGCCGGTGGTCATGACCTGCTGGCCCGCGTCTGGGAGGGGCCGCAGTGGCTGCCGACGATGGCGGAGATCCAACGGCCGCAGCTGTACATCGAGCGCGCCAGGCTGCGGTGAGAACCGCCGCCGCGCTGGCGGTGGCGCTCGTGGTCGCCGCCTGTGCGGGGGAGGTGGCACCGGGTGGAGCATCACCAACCAGCTCCACGCTGCAGGCCGTGGTGGCGGCTTCGGAGCTGGTCGTGGGCAACCAGCAGCGAGTCCCCATCGGGATCACCGACCACAACACGCCCGTGAGCGACGCGACCGTACGCGTCCGCTCCTTCGTCCTCAACGGCACCACCGCCACGTTCAAAGGCGATTCCGACGCCCCGTTCAAGGGCGAGGGCCTACAGGGAGCCGGCACGTACGTTGCCCATCTGAACTTCGACAAGGCCGGCGACTGGGGAGTCGAGGTCACGGCCTCCCGTCCCAACGGGGCGCATACGACCGCGCGATTACCCATGAACATCTCGGCTCTGCCGGTCGTTCCGGGGGTTGGCCAACCGGCGCCAATGACCCGCAATCCAACCGTCCGAGACGTCGCCGATGTCGAGACCATCGACTCCGGCCGACCTCCCGACGACATGCACCAGCTCTCGATCGCCGACGCGATCCAGCAGCACCGGCCGGCGCTTGTCGTGTTCGCCACACCAGCGTTCTGCACCAGCAACACCTGTGGGCCCGAGATCAAGGTGGTCCAGGGCCTGGAGCCGGCCTATCGGAACCGGCTGGCGTTCATCCATGTCGAGATCTACCGCGACTACAAGCCGGACCCGTCGAAGCGGCAGCTGGCTCAGGCGGTCGTCGACTGGCGGCTACAGACCGAGCCCTGGGTGTTCTTGATCGATTCGAAGGGCGTCATCCAATCCCGGTTCGAGGGTCCGACCGCAAGCGACGAACTCAAAGCCGGGATCGACCAGCTGCTCCACTAACAACTCCCTTCCCTTTACATCTCCTTACGCCGCCGTGGGAGGTCTGTCGCCTTCACATGAGGAGATCGGTGGTACGGTCGCGGCGAGATGGCTGACATGATGTTCGATCTGGTTTGCAACCACTGCGGCCGGCGGGAACAGCGCCGGTGGGAAACGCGAAAGAGCGTGACCGTCACCTTTTGTCCGACATGCAAGCGCGGGATGTCCGTCGTGGGCATCGCCTTCTTCCAGCCAGAGCACGCCGCCGCGTAGCGCGCCCTAGTCGACCTCGATGAGCAGCTGACCTTCCTGGACGGTCTGGCCCTCTTTGGCGTGGATCTTCGTCACACGGCCGGCGGTGGGGGCGTTCACTGGAATCTCCATCTTCATCGACTCCAGGATCATCAACGTCTCGTCGGCCCGGACCTCCTGCCCTTCGCGGACCACGATCTTCCACAGGTTGCCCGCCAGTTCGGCCTTGATCTGCACGCGCCCGATTCTCTCACGCGCAACTCGGGTAATATGTCGACGGTTTGCGCAAGAAACGGAGCTACCCCAAGAAACGCGGCGGTCCCACCACGCTGCGCCCCGGCATCGACACGCTGGAAGTCAAGGAGACACCGGCCGACAAGGAAGAGACCATCGAGATGGATGCCGAGGTGGTCGAGCCGCTGCCCAACGCCATGTTCAAGGTGAAGCTGCAGACCGGACAGACGATCCTCGCCTATACCTCGGGGAAGATGCGGAAGTTCTACATCCGGATCTTGATCGGCGACCGGGTTCGCGTCGAGCTTTCCCCCTACGACCTGACGCGCGGCCGGATTACCTTCCGCTACAAATAGCGGCAGCCCCCGCCCTGCCCTGCCGCGGAAGCGGGGGAGGAGAATGTCCCTAAGGATGGTCTGGCTTTACGCCGTGATCCTGCTGCTGCTGGCCGTCGCCCTCTGGGGCGCCTACCGGGTGCTGGGGACGCCGTCGCGCCTGGCACCACGCGACTACGATGTCGTCCTCGCGGATGTCAGGACCAGTGTCGAGCGAGCCGCCGATCGGCTCCGCCTTGCCCTGGTCGCCGGACCCGACGGGCGGTTGGAGGACGAGGCGGCTGCCGCGCGCAAGATCTTCCAGACCGGGTACTACCAGACGCTCCGGCTTCGCCCTTCGAGCGGACCGGATCTGGCGGCTGATGCGCGCGCGGCGATCGGCCGGGCGTGCGAGGCCTACGACTGGGCCAGCCGGATGCTCGGGAGCGAGAGC
>DATNNA010000265.1:0-19307 GCA_035602075.1 Binatus sp. (SeqCode)
CTTCAAGCGTCTTGCCGAAGAGGCAAAGAAGAACTGCCCCGTCTCGAAGGCCCTGGCGGCGACGCCTATCACCCTGCAGGCGACGCTCAAGAGCGGTGTCGCGGCCTAGCGCTCACCAATGAGGGCGATGCAGCTTCGCGCTGCGAAGGAACCCCTTCGCCTCGTGGAGCTGCCCGTCCCCACGACGAGCGAGCATCAGGTCTTGATTCGGGTTTCGGTCTGCGCGGTCTGTCGCACGGACCTCCACATCGTGAGCGGCGAGCTGAGCGACCCGAAGATCCCACTCGTGATCGGCCACATGATCGTGGGACGTGTCGAAGCCGCCGCCGACGGAGCCCACCGCTTTGCGCCCGGTGACCGCATCGGGGTTCCCTGGCTCGGCTTCGTCGACGAAACCTGCCGTTTCTGCCGCCGTGGTCTCGAGAACCTGTGCGTGAACGCGCGCTTCACCGGCTATCACGTCGATGGTGGCTACGCCGAATATTGCGTCGCCGACGAGCGCTTCTGTTTTGCGCTCCCCGAGAGTTATTCGGATCTGCATGCCGCACCGCTGCTCTGTGCGGGCTTGATCGGCTATCGCGCCCTGCGGCTCGCGGGCGATGCCCAGCGCGTTGGGCTCTATGGCTTCGGCGACTCCGCGCACATCATCGCGCAGGTCGCCCGCTTTCAGGGCCGGCGCGTTTTCGCTTTTACCTCGCCTGGCGATGCGAAGAAGCAGGAGTTCGCGCGAAGCCTCGGGGCCGAATGGGCCGGCGACTCCACGAGTCCGCCGCCAGAGCCCCTCGATGCCGCCTTGATCTTCGCTCCCGTGGGGGCGCTGGTGCCGGCCGCGCTCAAAGCCCTGGATCCAGGCGGGATTGTCGTGTGTGCCGGCATCCACATGAGCGACATCCCCTCGTTTCCTTATGACCTCCTGTGGATGGAACGGCAGATCCGGTCGGTTGCCAACCTGACGCGGCGTGACGGCGAGGAGTTCCTGCAGATCGCGCCGAAGGTACCGGTTCGGACCGAGGTGCACCCGTATCCGCTTGCCGAGGCGAATACGGCGCTCGACGATCTGGCCCACGGCCGTTTCGAAGGCGCGGCCGTCCTTACCGTCGCCTCATAGCGCACTTAGCGTCGCCTCACGGTGACGCCTTAGTCTGTCATCGAAATGAAAGGTCGACGCCCTCAGCATTTCCTTAAATGAACAATCGCCGAACGCTGATCGCGGCCGTCGTCGCCGGCGCCTTGATCCTTGGCGCCGCGGGTGTTGGCGTCCTCTATTTCGTGGTTTTCGCGGGATCGTCGCCGCAGAAGCTGGCGCTCAGCTCGCCGACGCCTTCGCCCTCGGGCTCCGCCACGGCTTCGACAGTGGGGGCGGGCACCTGGACTGTGGGCTCGGGGTCCGTGGCGGGCTATCGCGTTCGCGAGCAACTTGCTTCGCTCGCTGCGCCGAGTGATGCCGTCGGGCGGACCTCGGCGATCACCGGCACGCTCACCCTCACTCAGGCAGCTAGTGGGTACACGGTGGCGGCTTCCGGCTTCACCGTGGACGTCAGCAAGCTCACGAGTGACCAGTCAAGGCGGGATCAGCGGATCCACTCGCAGGGCCTCGAGAGCGACCGCTATCCGACCGCGACGTTCAAGCTGACGTCGCCGATCGCATTGTCGGCCGACGCCACCAGCGGCCAGACCATCCACGTGTCGGCGACCGGCGACCTGACCATCCACGGTGTGACAAAGAGCGTGACCATCCCGATCGACGCCCGGCTGACCGGGTCGAAGATCGAGCTGGTCGGATCGATCACCTTTCCCTTCAGCCAATTCGCGATGACCCCGCCGAGCATCGGCGGCTTCGTGACTGTGCAGAACAATGCGACGATGGAGTTCCAACTCCTGATGACACAGCAGGGCGCCTAACCATGCGCATCCTGGTGGCGGAGGACGATCAGGGCCTACGCGAGGTCCTCGTCCAGGGACTCGAGGATGCCGGCTACCTGGTGGACTCGGTCGACCGCGGCGATGATGCGATCGAGCAGCTGAAGTTCTATGAATACGATGTGGCCATCCTCGACTGGCGGATGCCGGGCGTACCTGGCGTGGAGGTGGCGTCCTGGGCCCGGCGCAACGACCGGCCGACCGCCATCCTGATGCTGACGGCCCGCGATGCGCCGCCCGACCGAATCCAGGGCCTGGATGCCGGCGCCGATGACTACCTCGTGAAGCCGTTCGACTTTGGCGAACTCGTCGCCAGGGTGCGCGCGCTGCAACGGCGTCCGCGCGGGGTCGGCGCACCGGTCATGAGCCGGGGCACGCTGTCGCTGGACCCGGCCCGCCGGCACGTCACGATGAATGGCAAGCTGCTCAATCTCACGACCGCCGAATTCCACATTCTCGAACTGCTGATGCGGCGCTTTCCCTCGGTGGTCGACCGCAAGGCCATCGCCGAACACGCGTGGCGCGATGAGACCGAGCCTCTCGGCTCAAATGTCATCGACGTCAAGATGAGCCGGCTGCGCGCCAAGCTCGTCAACTCCGGGGTGCGCATCCTTACCGTGCGCGGCGCCGGATTTCGGCTCGAGGAATCGACCGCCCGCACGTAGGCGTCACGATTTCGCAAGGTTCGCCGGCGCATCATGCCTTCATGACAACGGTGATCGGCGCCATCATGTTGGGGCTGCAGCCCATCGTCTTCCTGGTCGGCGGCGTCTACGCCGGCGTGCTCTATGGCGGCATCGTCGGCGTGCTGCGATCCTGACCGAAAAGCCTCACTCCCTCCCCTTCCCAGGTCCCGGTCCAATTGGCCGGGACTTTTCTTGTGCGCACTGGCTAGGATGGATGGGTGATCGCCGCCGGCCCGACCCGCCAGCTCGCTGAATGGCCCGAGTTGCCCTACGATGCCTGGGCGCCGACCATGGAGACGCTGCACATGAAGCTGCAGGTCATTGGCAAGATCCGGCTGGCTCTGACGCGCCGCGAGCCGCAATGGGCCAATGTGCCCCTCTACCTCACGGCCCGAGGTCTGACGACGTCGCCCATGTGGAGCGGCGAGACAGGTTTCGCGATCGACGTCGACCTGATCGACCACGAGGTCATCATCGCCCTGAACGACGGCCGCATCGAGCGAGTCGCGCTACGCGCCCGGCCGGTGGCCGAGTTCTATCGCGAGCTGCTCGACCGACTCCGCGCGCTGGATATCAATCCGGAGATCAGCACCACGCCCTCGGAAGTGACAAACCCGATTCCCTTTCCCGACGACAGGGTTCACACGGCGTACGAGCCGGAGTGGGCCCATCGGTTCTGGCGTCTGCTGGCCCGGATCGACCTGGTGCTCAAGGAGCACCGAGGACGCTTTCGCGGTAGGGTCAGCCCGGTTTCCTTCTGGTGGGGCACGTTTGACATCTCGGTGGCCCGATTCTCCGGCCGCCCCGTGGACCCTCCAGCAGGATCGGGGCTCATCCGGCGGGTGGGGGGCGACGCGCAGCAGGCGTGCGTCGGATTCTGGCCGGGGAGTGAACAGCTTCGTGAACCCGCCTTCTTCGCCTACACCTATCCAAAGCCGGGAGGGATCGAGGAGGCGACCATCGGTCCGGAAGGTGCCGGCTGGAACTCGTCGATCGGCGAGTTCATCCTGCCCTATGAGTCGGTGCGGCGTAGTCGCGATCCACGCCAGGCAATCCTCGATTTTGCCGAGTCGACTTTCATGGCGGGAGCCAGCCAGCAGCGCTGGGATCCCGCGTTACTGATTCCATACGACGCCGGCTAGCGATCCCCGGCCGGTGCTCAGACCGGTGTCAGACGCAGCGTCGTCGGGAGAATCGAGCGTTTGAGCATGGCCTGGGTGTCGTCCGGCCAGCGCTCACCGTACTTCTGGCGATAGGCCGCGTTCACGGCGCGGGTGACCATTGGGTTGTGCTCCGGTTCGGCGCGCGCCGTCGCCTTGCGCCGCCCAACCCCGACGGTGACCTGCGGGTTCGCGAGCGCTTCCTGGTACCAGCGGCCCTTCTTGCCCTTGTAGGAGCGGACGTAGACGCCGTCCTCGGTCGGCACGATCCAGATGGTGACCCGGTGCAGGGGCGACTTCGCATCGCGGCGGGTCTCGATGTCGACCTCGTCACTCTCGGCCAGCTTCCAGAGGAGGTCTTCCGTCTTTTTGGCCATCTTTCTCCATCCTATGCCTGCGGGACGCTAGGCTGACGGCATGAATTGGCGGGCGTTCGCCGAGGCGTTCATCACGCTCGTCGTGATCATGGATCCGTTGGGCAGCGCGCCGATTTTCATCAGCCTGACGGCAGGGCTGACCTCCGGGGCCCGCCGGCGTGCGGCGCTCGTGGCCGCGGGGGCCGCGGGTGGCTTGATCGTCGTGTTTGCGCTCTTCGGCCGCCTCATCCTCGACTACCTGCACGTCTCGGTGGAGAGTCTCACGATCGCCGGAGGCATGCTGCTACTGCTCGTCGCCCTGCAGATGCTGCGCGGCGAGGAGATGGCGCAACCGGAAACCGCGAACATCGCGCTCGTCCCCCTTGCCACGCCACTGCTCGCCGGCCCGGGAGCGATCGCCGCCGTGATGGTTCTCACGAGGCGGTACGAGGACGCGCCCGGAATGATCGGTGTGCTGCTCGGGATCGTCGCCGCAGCCGTGGTGGTGGCGATTGGTCTCATGCTCGCGGGCCGGATCGCGCGGCTGCTCCATCCCTCGGTGATCCAGCTCCTGACGCGGGTGTTGGGCCTGCTCCTGGCGGCGATTGCGGTGCAGTTCATCGTCGACGCGGTGAAGATCATCGCGGTGCGCTAACGGATCAGGAACCCGAGACCGATCGGGTCGTCCGCCTCGAGCACGAACTGGTGGTAGCCGGTCAGGTGCGCGCTCCCCTCGACCTCGGTGATGACCGCCGGATAATCACCCACTCGTGCCTCCCCCACCACCCGCGAAGCGAACCGGCCGCCGATGACGCTCTCGTGCATCAAGGTGGACCCGCGTGCCAGCTCGCCACGCTGGTCGAGAAGGGCGAGCCGCGCCGAGGTCCCACTGCCACACGGTGAGCGATCGACCTCGCCCTCCGCAAAGACGGTCACGTTTCGATTTTCGGCGGTGAACATCACGCCATAGATCCCGGCGAGCTCCGGTTCGAGCGGATGGACGATCTCTCCTTTCGCCTCGATGGCGGCCTTGATCTCCCGGCCGAGCTCGATGAACCGTGGGACGAACGCCGGCTCGATCGGCAATTGGAAGCGCTCCGCGGGAACAATGGCATAAAAGGCGCCGCCGTAGGCGACCGCGACCTCGGTCCGCCGCCCGCCGACGGTCACCGTTAGTCCGTCGAGAAGCACGAAGCTCGGGACGTTTTGGAATCGAACGGAGCGAACCCGCCCATCGCGCATGGTGGCCACCGTTTTCAGGCGTCCCGAGGGCACGTCCACGATGACATCCACCAGTGGACCCATCGCCGGGACCATGGCCGCGTCGATCGCCCAGGTCACGAGCGCAATCGTGCCGTGGCCGCAAGCCGTGCTGTAGCCCGCGTTGTGGAAGAAGACCACCCCAATCTGGGCGCCCTCGTCCTCCGGCTCCGTGACGAAACCGCCGTACATGTCCGCGTGGCCGCGCGGCTCGAAGACGAGGAGCTGGCGGATGTCGTCGAGGTGGTCGAGCGCGTAGCGCCGCTTCTCCAGGATGGTCCGTCCGCGCAGTGGGGGGATGCCCCCGCTGACGATGCGAAAGGGTTCGCCGGCGGTGTGATAGTCGACCGTGCTCACCATCAGGCGGCGGCCTCCCGCTGGATCGCTCATCGGCTCATGCTGACATAGCCCGAGCTTAGCCTCCTCTGCCCGCCACTTCGAGGTAGTACCATCCGGCCACAATGAAATCGCTCAGGTGGCCGGCTTTGATTGTGGGCTTCGCCCTTCTCATGATTGGCACGGTGATGGTCTTCATGGCGTTCGACCGGAACTCGCACTCAAACAGCGATACGATCCGGCCGTTCGTGATCACCATGGCTCCGGTCTGGGCGGTGGCGGTCGCCGGCGCGATCGTCCTCCTGCGCCCGCCTAAGGACTAGCCACTCAGCTTGCCGACGGCCGCGGCATCGACCGCACCGATCAGCTTCGTCTCCCCACTCGGGTCGTAGCTCACGATCGAATATCCACCAGCGACGTTGTGCCATCGATCGAAGACAATGGGTCCTGACGGCCCGACGTACTGGATGGGGTGTCCGGCCGCCAATACCTTTATTCCCTCCTCGTACGAGTGCACGACGACGTCATTCGTCCCGCCGTCCGTCACGCCCTTGATGAAGCGGTTGTAAAAGCGAGGATCGGTTGTTCCAGCTTCGACCATGGCGAGGGCGGCGATTGTCACCGCGTCATAATTGGCGATCGAGTACGGATCGCTGCTCCATTGTCCTGGCTTCGGCACTTCCGAGCCCGCCGCAAGCAAGGCGTCGTTGAATATCTCCCAGGGCCGGCCCTGCGGCGCCGCGTACGGCTGAACCGCGGCGAAGTATTTGGCAAGGACGTCCGGGCCCATCGACTTAGATACCGCCTGGAGCCAATCCGGTTGGGCGATCGCCTGCGTGCCCACGATCGGGATCGCTGGCTGTCGCTTGACTAGCTCAGAAAAGAAGACGCCCGCGGTCTGTGCGTCGATCTCACTGAAAATCACATCGGGGCGCGCCTTGGTCAGGGCGTCGACCTCGGCTGCATACGACGTCTTCCCCTCCACAAACGGCTCGTTGATCACGATGGTGCCGCCGAGCTGCCGGAACCCTTTCAACAACGTCGGCACGTTCGCCTGGTCGGTGTCGTTTCCAAAGAGGGTGGCACCCCGACGATAGCCCTGCCTGTAAGCCCAGATCGCCATTGCGTATCCAGTCGCATCGTCGGAGGCCGTGAGGCGCCAGAGGTATTGATAGCTCGTCCGATCGTAGATCCCCTGCCCCGCGTCGAGAAACATCGGAATATGAGCGGCATCGATCAATGGGACGGTGGGCAGGGATTCATCCGAGCTGGGGCCGAGTATGGCTACGAGGTTCGGGGTCGAGGCAAGCAGGTTCCGAAGCGCGCTCTCACCGGCTGCCGCGTCGCTCTGGGTGTCAACCGCCCGGCATTCGAGCGGATGGCCCAGCACGCCGCCGACCCGGTTGATGAGCTGGATGGCCGGGTAGCAGCCGGCCGACTCCTCCGGACCGAAGCTCGCATCCGGGCCCGAGAAGGGCTGGAGCATCGCAATCGTGAGCGTTCCGGTCACCGTCCGCGGCGCGCCCTGGCCGCTGGCACCGCAGGCGCTGGCCGCGAGCGCCACCCCGATCATGACCGCGGCCAGCCGCCTCATGACGCTAACCTCGACGCCTCTTTCGCGCGGTACATGGCGTGGTCGGCCGACGCCATCAATACCTCGAGCGTCGTGGGCACCGCCGGGTCAGACCTGGCCACCCCCACGCTCACCGAGAGCTGCCAGGGAAGGCGTCCCTCCTGGTTGAACGCCTTAACATTTTTTTCTACACGGTCCAGGACGGTGCGCAAACCGTCGCTGTTGGTGTCGGCCATCAGGACGATGAACTCGTCCCCGCCCAGCCGCGCGACCACGTCGGATCGCCGGAAGGTGCGCAACAGAAGGGCGGCCAGCTCCCTGAGCGCCTTGTCACCCTCCTCATGGCCGAACTGGTCGTTGATGCGCTTGAAGCGGTCAATATCGAGAAAGATCAAGCAGAGCGACGTTCCCTTGCGCTCTGCCAGGCTGCGCTGGTACTCGGCGAGCAGCATGAAGCCTCGGCGGTTCGGGAGCCCGGTGAGCTCATCGGCGATGGCCAGTTGACGGACTTGCTCCAGCATTCGGTGCCGCTCGATCGCGTAACGAATGGCGCGGGGCAGCAGTTCGCCGTCGACCTGCGCCTTGCGGAGGAAATCCTGGGCCCCCTCATTGACGGCCTTGAGGGCGATCGCTTCGTCATTCAGCCCCGATAGCACCAGGATCGGGACGGCGGGACACAGGGCATGGACAGCGCGGTACGTTTCGAGGCCCTGGCTGTCGGGCAGCGAGAGATCCAGCAAGACGACATCCACCTCGTCGACCGCCGAGCGCAGGATCTCCAGCGCTTGCTTCAACGATTCGGCCACCTGGACCATGAACTGCCCGGGGAGTCCCTCGTTGAGTGACTCGCGCACCAGGCGCGCATCACCGGGGTTGTCTTCGACCAGAAGGACGCGGGTTCGCTGGACTACCACCTCAGCTCACTGCACGGGCAGTTTGACGATCTCCACCCAGAACTCCTCGATCGACTTGACCACCTGTAGAAAATGCGCGATGTCGACCGGTTTCGTCACGTAGGCGTTGGCGTGCAGGTCATAGGCTCGGGCGATATCGGTTTCGGCCTCCGACGAGCTCAGCACCACCACGGGGATGCGCCGAAGATCCGCATCCTTCTTGATGGCGGCCAGCACTTCTCGACCGTCCATCCGCGGCAAATTGAGGTCGAGCATGATCAGGTGCGGTCGCATGGCGCCGCCGTACTGGCCCTCCTGGCGGAGGTAGGCGAGGGCCTCGACCCCATCGCCCACGACCTGGAGCGTGTTACGGAACTTGGCCTCCTTGAGCGCCTCGCGCGTCAGCCGCACGTCACCCGGGTTGTCTTCGACGAGAAGAATCTGAACGAGTTCGTGAATGTCACTCATGCTGCGATTTGCTGACCTCCTGTGGCGGGCAACGTGAAGAAGAAGGTCGTGCCCTTGCCCGGTTCGGACTCCAACCAGATGCGACCCCCGTTCCGCTCGACGATGCGCTTGCATACGGCCAGGCCGATTCCGGTACCTGGATACTCACTCTGTTTGTGCAGTCGCTGAAAGATCAAGAAAATGCGGTCCTTGTATTGGGGATCGATGCCGATCCCGTTGTCCGCCACCGAGAAGACCCAATCCCCTCCCCGCGGTTCCGCCTGGATGCGGACGATCGGCCGCTCGGCCTTACAGAACTTGAGGGCGTTACTGATCAAATTCTGGAAGAGGCGAACCAGCATCCCGTGGTTAGCCCAGACCGTCGGGAGCTGACCGCACGACACCATCGCCGACCGCTCCTCGATCGCGGACTGGAGATTGGCCAGGGCTTGATCGAGGGCGGCCTGCGTGTCGACCGCTTTGGCGGCGACCTCCTCGCGGCCGACCCGGGAGTAGGAAAGGAGATCGTTGATCAGCGCCTGCATCCGGTTGGCGCCTCCGACGGCAAACTCGATGTACTCGTCGGCATCGGCGTCGAGCTTGCCCCCATAGCGGCGCTTGAGGAGGCCCGTGAACCCGCTGACCATCCGCAACGGCTCCTGCAGGTCATGCGACGCGACATAGGCGAATTGCTCGAGATCGGCATTGGAGCGTTTGAGCTCAGCAGCCTGTTCGTTGAGCGACCGCACCATCATCGTCATCGCGCGCGAAAGGCTGCCGATCTCATCGCGCCGATGCGTGAACCCCGGCTCCACCATCTCACCAGCCGCTATCCGATCGGCGGAGGCTCGCAGTCGTCTCAACGGCGCGGAAATGCCGAGCGTCACGGCGATCGCGACGAGCAGCGAGATCGCTATGCCGATGAGCGAGGCCAGAATGACGAGCTGAGTCGATTCGGAGGCGGACTTCTGGGCGTCAGCCGCCGCAATCCGAATATGCAAACCGATTGCGTCACCAATGGTGGCCGCCGTTGCCCGGACTGCGTCGACCAGGACAAGCTCCGAGGCGCTTTCGGTACCTAGATTGACTCCTGATCGAATCGTCGCGATCTCCCGACTTGATTCCGTTTCTACGGCTTGAATCTGAGTGCGGAGGCGGGTGATCGTCGGGATTAGCGACGCAATGACGGCGTCGTTTTCGAACTGAGCCAGCGCGGCCAGGTCGCCAAAGATTTGGTCATGGGCTCGGAAGTAGGGTTGCAGCAGAGCCTCATTACCGCGAGGAAGCGTGTCCGCGGACCCCTCGAAGCGGGTGAGGGCGATTTGCTCGTTGAGGATCTGCACTCTGAGATCGTCGATCAGTTCCAACTCGGGGACGTTCTCCCGGCTGAGGTGGTCTGTGACCGCAGCGGTAGCGTGTAGACGGACGAGCGACAGCGCGTCGATGCCGAGCATCACGAGCAGAATCAGCCCGTAGCCGGCGGCGATACGAACAAAGAGTGGGACGCCTGGCGCACGTGGTCTCAGGTTCACAGCACGAGCCGCATCAGGTACGACGCTGCCGAGGCGTAAAGAATGCAAACAGTGGAGGACCCGCAAACCAGCAAACGCAGGTTGACTTAGCGCGTTCCGATCAGCTGGCTCACCACCAAGGCGACGGATAGGAGGGTAATCAGACCGGTTACAACCCAGCCGGCCACATAGAGTGGCAGACTGCTGCGCAGGCGGCCCAACAGCCGGCGGTCGCGGCTCATCACCATGACGAAGACCAGGATGAAGGGCAAGAGCAACCCATCGAAAACCTGGCTCAGGTACATGACGGCGATCAGGGGCAGGCCCGGGATCAGGACGAAGAGCGCCGAGAATCCGACGAAGAAGGCCAGCAAGCCGTAAAAGGCCGGAGCCTGGCGCCAGCTCCGATCGAGACCCTTCTCCCAACCAAAGGCTTCCGTCACCGCGTAGGCGCTCGTCAGGGGAACGGTTCCGAGACCGAGCAACGAGGCGGTCAGGAGCCCCAGCGCGAAGAGCAATTCCGCGAAGCGCCCCGCCAGCGGGCCGAGCGCCCGCGCTGCGTCGGCTGCTGTGGTGATGGCCGTCTGCCCATGCGACCAGAGGGTGGCGGCACACGCCACCACGATGAAGCCGGCCACCAGGTTGGTGAGGAAGGCGCCCGCGCCAACGTCGATTCGCGATGCGGTGAGATCCTTGGGTCCGAGGTGTTTGTCCGCTGCATAGGATTGGATAAACGCCTGTCCCCACGGCGTGATGGTCGTCCCCACCGTCCCCATGACCGCCAGAAGGTACAGGTTGGTCACCGTACCGTGCGGCACGACGGTATGCGACAGCGCCGCACCCCAGTCCGGATGCGCGAGGATCGCCGAAATCGCGTACGCGAGCGACGTGCCGATGCCGACCGCGAGAAAGACGAACTGGATGTGACGGAAGTTCGCTCGCGACAGGAGGAAAATGATGAGCAGCGCCGCCAGGGCGGAGCTCACCGCGATGGGCACGCCGAAGATCGCGAGCGCGGCGCCAATGCCCGCGAACTCGGCTACCGTGTCACCCAGGTTCGCCAGCAGCATCACGCCAATCGCGAACGTGGCACGGCGGATGCCATATTGCTGGCGGATCAAACCACCGAATCCCTGCCCGGTAGCCAGCCCGAGACGCGCCCCGACTTCCTGCGTGATACCCAGCGCAATCATGCTGGCGAGGACGACCCACATCAAGTCGTAGCCGAACTGGGCGCCTACCACCGAGTAGGTCGTGATTCCTCCGGCATCGTTGTCGGCGAAACCGCTGATCAGCCCGGGACCAAGTGCCGTCAGGAACGCCAGCCGGGGTAGCCGCGAGCGCAATAACCAGCGCGCGTACGGCCGCAAGCCGGGGGCTCGGCTCCGTCGTGCACGCGGCTTCCGCTTCAACATGGATCTCTCCGGTTCATCCAGACTGGTGACTCAATCTTGCCCGTCGCATTTTCGGGTACAACAGGGACTGATGCCCGAACCGAGGACGCTGCCCCTGGTTGTGGCCTCCGTGGAGGACGTCACGCCGCACCTGCGGCGCATCCAGCTTACCGGCCCATCACTCGAGGCGTTCGAGTATTTCCCTGGGCAGGATCTGGCTCTGCCGGTTGTGCGCGACGACGGCAGCGTCGTTCGCCGCCGATATACGATCCGCCGGTTTGATCCCGCGCGGCGGCTGCTCGACCTCGACTTCGTGATGCATGGCGACGGTCCGGGCATCCGGTGGGCCCAGGTGGCGCGCCCCGGCCTCCAGATCGAGGCGATCGGTCCGCGGGGAAAGATCGGCCTGGCTCCCAACGCGGACTGGCACCTCTTTGCCGGTGACGCGACGGCGCTCCCGGGAGCCTTTGCCATGATCGAAGCGTTGCCCGCCGGCGTGCCGGCCAGCGCGTACCTGATGGTCGGCGATCCCAGGGAGCGGCAACTGTTTTCCGGCGATACGCACCAGACCGTGACCTGGCGCTACGAGAGCGACAACGAAGCACTCGACGGCCTTGTCGCCGCCGTCTCAGCCGCAGCGGTCTCGCCGGAAGGTGGGCACGCCTACCTGGCGGGAGAGGTGGCGTTGGTCTCGGCGCTGAAGGGCGCCCTGCTGGTCGACGGTTGGGCAGGCGACCAGGTCTCCGCCAAGGCGTACTGGAACCGCGGCCGGGCGAATGCCGACCGGGGCGAGCCTGAGGTGAAGGCCTAGGTGTGCCCGTCGGCGGAGGCCAGGATCTCCTCCTCGCTGACCTGCCAGAGACGCTTCGCCGCCTCGCGATCTTGAGCCGCCGCCGACGGCGTGACCGGGTGCTCATCGAAGAAGTAGCCGCCGCTCGTGTCACCCGCCGCTTCCGAGTCGACGAGCCAGACCAACGTCTCGGCCCCCTTCGCGGCGCTGCGGGCGAACGGACGTGAGAGCGCCATACCGATACGCATCAGGAGGCCGTTGTTGCGATTGAAGTGGGTGGCCACGAAGCCCGGATGGAAGCAGTTGGCCGTGACCCCCGTGCCGGCCAGCCGGCGCGCCAGTTCGACCGTGAAGAGAATGTTGGCCAGCTTGGTCTGGCCATAGCGCGGAAACCCGAAACCGCCCCATGAGCGCTGCGCGTTCAGGTCATCGAACGGAATTCGGGCGCCTTCGTGTGCATCCGATGACGTTGTGACGATGCGCGCCGGCGTGCTGGCCGTCATGCGTTGGAGCAGCAAGGTCGTCAGCAGGAACGGTGCCAGGTGATTGACGGCCCAGGTCAGCTCGATGCCATCCGGGCCCACCTGCCGCCTGGCGTAAATCGCGCCGGCATTGTTGATCAGCACCTGGATGGTCGGATACCTCGCCTGCGCCTCGAGCGCCAATTGTCGAATGCTGGCCTGTGACGCGAGATCCGCAGCCAGTACGTCGACGCTCGCACCCCTGGTGGCGGCTTGAATGTGTCGGACCGCGGCGACGGCCCTCGCCTCGCTCCGGGCAACGAGCGTGAGCTGCGCGCCCCGCCGGGCGAGCTCGACCGCGGCCGCCAGTCCGATCCCCCTCGTCGCGCCCGTGATCAGGACCCGCTTGCCGGCTACTCCTCCCCAGGTCTGCATCAGAAGTCGCGGCGCCCCTCGAAGGTCGCGGCCGCGCCCGGCCTCGTCAGTTCATAGAGCGCGATCCGTTGCCCTCCGGGAGCGCGGAACGAACAGATTGGTCCGTGCGGGATCTCGAAGGTCCCCTCTTGCTTCCATCCCTGCTTGGTCAGCCTGGTCAGCGCATTGGCGAGGTTCGGAACACGGTAGACGAGGATCGGGGTGCTGCCCTTGACATGGTCCGCCAGCAGCAGGAGCGGCGGTGGCGGGGCCAGCTCGATGGCAGCGACCCGCGCGCCCATGCCCTCGACGGCAAAACGGAGGCGACCCCCAAGCACATCCGTGAAATAGGCGACGTCCCGCTTGACGTCACGGCTCGGGTGGTAGACGAAGTCGAGCGACTTGAAGGCCATGGATCAGGCCGTGCGCGTCTCGCTACGGTCTTGCATCTCCCACGCGTGATCGAGGGCGTGCCACGCAATCCGACGGGCGGCGTAGCGCTGCGGCCAGCCCTTGTCGACGAGCGCGTTTCCTTTCGAAGGTCGCTGAAGGGCTTCGCCGATCGCGGTCCGAAATTCAGCAAGCGCGCGGCGGTCGCGCCGGTCCGGCGGCTCGAGGCGAAGCCCGAGCTTTCGCACGTAAGCGCCCTCGGCGTCGCGCACGTGATCGGCCATCTTGTCCCGGTCGCGGCCGCCCCCGCGGGGACCCTTGCGCAGTTCTGCTGGAGCTCCGGCAAGAATTTGGTCGTAGACGACCCACGCGGCCTGCGCCAGGGACGCCAGCCGCTTGCCCTCGGCGGCAGCCAACGGCGTGGTGTCGCGCTTCGCGATCGTTCCCGGCACACCGAATTCCGTGCTGGCGGATCCGGCCAGCCGTTCGACGACGCGAAACGTGCCGGCCGGGTTGGCCTCAAACGGAACGCGGGCCTGCTTCGCGACCGCGGCATAGCGTGGCGCGTAGGCGGCGAGCGCCGCAAGCGCCGACGCTTCATCTTTGCCAGACCGGCACCAGCCGGGCCAGTCGTACGCACAGGCGAAGGTGCGCGTACGACTGGACTCGACGTAGACGAGCGTCGTCGTCGCTTTAGCGGACGCCGGCAGTCTCTTTGCTGGCGACGGGGGCCTTCTTCTGCAGCAGGCGAATGAACTCCCGCATCCAGGCCGGGTGGTCGGGCCAGGCACGGGCCGAGACCATCTCGCCGTCGACCACCGCGTCGGAATCGACGTAGGTGGCGCCTGCGGCCTTGACGTCGGGCTCGAGCGCCGGGTAGGCGGCCGTCCGCCTGCCCTTCAGCACCCCGGCGGCGGCCAGCGCCAGCGGCGCGTGACAGAGCTGAGCGACGGGTTTCTCCTCGTCGAAGAAGTGACGGATGATCCGCTGGACGTCGCGGTCATTGCGGATGTACTCGGGGGCGCGTCCGCCCGGGATCACGACCGCGGCGTAGTCGGCGGGGTTGACGTCCTTGAAGGCGAGGTCGGCGTCCCAGCTGTAACCGGGCTTCTCCGTATACGTGTCGTAGCCCGGCTCGAAATCGTGGACGACGAAATGGAGCTTCTTCTTGCTCAGCGCCGCGATCTGGACGTCGTATCCCTCTTCCTTCAGGCGTTGATAGGGATACATCACTTCCAGCGACTCGCCGGCATCACCGGTCAGGATCAGAACTTTTGGCGTCGACATAGGTACCCTCCTGAACTCACGCCAGCCGATGCAACAACTACCTAACTTATACGACTTGTAGGCCGGGCGACCCCGACTCGCAGCACGCTCACTGCCGGCATGTGGCCCAGCCTGTCGCCGAGGCTAGCTGAGCCGTTCCACGATCATCGCCATCCCCTGTCCGCCGCCGACGCACATCGTCTCCAGGCCGATCATCTTGTCTTCGGTCACGAGGCCGTTCAGCAACGTGCACAGGATGCGGGCGCCGGTCATGCCGAAGGGATGACCGAGCGCGATCGATCCGCCGTGCGGATTCAGCTTGTCGCTAAAGGGGTCGATGCCCAGCTCGCGAGCGGAGGGAATGACCTGTGCGGCAAACGCCTCATTGATCTCCACGATATCGACGTCGTCGATCGACATGCGCGCGCGCTTGAGCGCCTGGCGGGACGCCTCGATCGGGCCCAGGCCCATGATCTCCGGCTCCAGCGCCGAGACGCCGGTCGCGACGATCCGGGCCAGCGGGCGGATCCCGAGATCCTTCGCCCGGCGGTCGGAGGTGATCACGACCGCGGCGGCGCCGTCGTTCAGGGGACAGGAATTGCCGGCCGTCACCCGCCCGTTTTCTCGGAATGCCGGCTTCAGCGTGGCGAGAACCTCCATCGTCGTGTTCGGCCGCGGCCCATCGTCACGGCTCATCGTGGTGCCGTTCGGCAGCGGCACCGGGATGATCTCGCGGTCGAAGAACCCGCCGTCACGGGACTGCACCGCGCGCGTCTGGCTTTTGACGGCGTAGCGATCCATCTCCTCACGCGTGATCTGTTTCTGGTCGGCGACGTTTTCCGCAGTCTCCCCCATCGCGATATAGATGTCCGGGTACTCCTCGGTGTTGCCGCGCTTGAGACGCGGGTTCTGTGCATCAGGCTGGTCGGCGAACCCGTTGACGTATCGCGAGACACATTCCACGCCAATCGAGAGGAAGGCGTCGCCTTCCCCGGCCTTGATGGCGTGGAAGGCCATGCGGCTGGTTTGTAGGGACGAGGCACAGTACCGGTTGACGGTTGTCCCGGGCACGTCGAGCCGGGTGAGAACGCTGACCACCCGGCCAAGGTTGAAGCCCTGCTCGCCAGCCGGCAGACCACAGCCGCACATCAAGTCGTCGATCGTGGCGCGGTCGAGCTGCGGCACCTTTTGCAGCACCTTGTTGGTGATGTGGGCCGCGAGGTCGTCGGGGCGCACCTCGATCAGTGATCCCTTGTTCGCTCGTCCAATTGGGGACCGACCGTAGGCAACGATCACGGCTTCCGTCATGGCGCCAGATCAGTCTAGCGGGCATCTCCCGGTTGGACTTCGAGCAGGCGCGATTAGCGAGTGCGGTCGCGATGCATGTGCAGGCGGACGGTGGTCCCCGTCGTGAAGGAGCGCACCTGCACCAGGTCGCACAGCTGGTTCGCGAGCCACAACCCGCGGCCGCCATCCTCTCCGGGCGCCGGTCGCCGCCGGTCGGCCAGTGGGTCATCGAGATGTCCGCTGTCGCGAATCTCGCACGTCAGCACGTCGCCCTCACGCCAGATCCGGAGTGTGCCGGAGCCGCCGCCGTGCTGGACGCTGTTGGCCGCAATCTCGTTGACGGCCAGGACCATATCGGCGATCGGCCGGCTGGTGAACCCGGCTCGGGCGGCCTCGGTCGAGACGAGCCGGCGGACTGGCCGGAGCCCGGCTCGGTTGAACGCCAGCGTCGAACGGACATCACCCGGCTCTGGCAGGGGGGCGGTGAAGGATGCGCCCGCCGTCACCACCTCCGGATAGAGCCCGCTGCGGGCGTAGGTATGATCGCGAGCGACTACGGGATGGCTGCGGTGTGCCTCCTCGATCACGTCCGGCGAAAGCGCCGTCGTGTCGTAGGGGCAGAGCAGCCGCCACCCGGGACCATCGTCGAATGCGACGTTGAGGAGCGCCTCGTGCCGCTGGCATTCGACCAGCTCCACCGGCGACCGCTCGGGATAAATCGGCTCCCCGATCCCTCGCAGCGGATGTCCGCCGCCCGCGTAGGCGTCGACGAATTCCTTCCAGGCCGGGATGATGTGGGCCGGGTTGGCGCCCACCTCCACCATATCCTTGAAGTGCACGCGGCCGGCATCGGCCCCGAGCCGGGCCGTCAGCGCGGCGATCTTGCGCGCCGAGACCACCACCAGGATCGGCTCGGACGCCGCCATGCCCTCCCGGATGAAGGGCAACGTGCCGTCGAGGAACTCGTCCATCCCTGCGTACAGCAGGGCCTCGTGGCTAAACTGGTCCACCGGCACGACCCCGCTCATGCGACGGCTCCGGCGATCATGAGGTTTGGAAGAGGCGCCCAGTCGACGATCTCCAGCGCCCGCTCGAGCTGCCGCGGAATCCCGTGAAGGACAAGGCGGCGGCCCGCATTCAGCGCCTGGGCGGCGCGAACAATCGCCTGGAGCCCACCGAGGTCGCAAAACAGTAATCCGCTGAGGTCGAGGTGGATGTCACCAGCGTGTCCGCGCATGCGGGCGAGGGCATTGGCAACCGCCGCGACATTGGACCTGTCGATGTCGCCCACCATCGCGAGACCGGGAGGGTCCAGTGTGGGAACGATCTGGAGAATCGTGTCAGCGTACAGCGGCCGGTCCCAGAGGCGGCGCGCCGGCGCTTCGACGGGTCGTCCCGGGGCCCCGAGGAAGGCGCGAACCGGGTTTTTAAAGGCATCCAGGCGCTCCTCATTCAATTTCGGCGTGGCCAACTCGGGAGTGCGGACCCAGGCCCAGACCCATTCCTTGATGAGCTGGCGCAGCGGCTCAGCCGGTAGTCCGACGTCTCGAAACCGCTCGTCATTCTCATCCAGGAAGCGGTCGATCGTGGTCAGAAACCCATTGATGACCCGCTCGAGTTCCGGTTCTCGTGCCGCCGATGCCGGCCCCGAGTGCAAGCGCGCGCGGGCATCGAAAAGACGTTGGCGATGCGGCTGGCTCAGCTCGTCGAACTCGGCCTGAAGGGCCCGGACGACGTCAAGCTTGGCGGGACTGACCTGGGCCAGCCACTGCATTCGCTGTTGCTGGTCACCCAGGGCGCAGCGAGGATAAAATCGGCCGCGGTTTTCCAGGTCGTTTCCGGTCCCGAGATGGCGGCAGGTATGCCAGGTGCCGAGCGGTTTATTCCGGGAGTCGGCGGCGACGAAGGTCGTCGCCTGATACGCGGGGCACGCATCGAAGCCATCGGGGAAAGGGCGAGGATAGACGCAGCGGTCGGCGTGATCGTCAATCAGTGCCATAATCGCCCATTCGGGCTAGCACATCTTATGCTGTCCGCGATGGTCCGTCAACCGCCCGAGGTGCCACGCCCGAGCAGACGGCGACGTATTCGGGCAAGACACCGTCCCAGCCGGACTGGTTGGCATCACGCCAGCCTCGGCCGCGGGTGCCAAGCCGTTCCCAGCCCCGGTGCTCGATCTCAACTCGCGTGTGATCGACGCCCAGGTGGTTGAAGCGGATCTCCACTTCGGTGGCGTCGGCTCGATCGGTCCGGATGTACCAGAGGTAACACAGCCGCCGAGGTGGGTCCCACACCGTGATCTCGCCCCATTCGACTTCCCGACCGGACGGCGTTCGTTCGAAGATGCGGCCGCCCGGCCGTCCCTCGAACACGACCTGCACGCCTGGCTCGGCCGTCACCGTGTGGTCCACCGGCCACCAGCTCGACGGCCGCTGCGTCCAGAGATCGAAGGCGTGGTTAACCGGACACTGGACGTCGAAGGCCATCCGTAGCGGCTCGATCACGGCTTTCGCCGTGAAGGTCGGGTATTCTCCGCGAGGAGCTTGAAACGGGTCGCCGCATCGCCCCACACCTGGAGTAGATACGCCTCCACCGCCTCGACCCCGCGCGCGTGCAGCTGGTAGATCCGCCGGGTGCCCCGCGGCTGATCGATGACGAGTCCCGCTTGCTTGAGCAGCCGCAGATGTCGGGACACCGCCGGACGACTGATCGGAAGCGAGTCAGCGATCTCGCCAACCGTCCGGCCACCTGACCCGAGCAACTCGACGATCGCTCGACGGTTGGTATCGCCCAGGGCGTCGAACGGGTCACCCGCGAGCGGAATGGCGGTCACGATGGGAGCGTAACAAAAATGCTACCGTTATCGGATCGAGAGGGCAACATCATTCGACGGAGGGAGGACGACGTGAAATTCTACGAAGCGAACTCCACGATTTCCGCCAAACCCGAGGCGATCTGGGCGATCCTGACCGACGGGGCCCGGTACCCGTCGTGGGACTCGGGGGTCGAGCGAGTCGAAGGCCGGATCGCCCCGGGCGAGACGATCAAGGTCTACGTCAAGGTCAATCCTGGTCGCGCCTTCCCGATCAAGGTGACGGAGTTTGCTCCGGGGCAACGAATGGTCTGGTCGGGTGGCATGCCGCTCGGGCTCTTCAAGGGAGTG
>DATNNA010000266.1:0-3387 GCA_035602075.1 Binatus sp. (SeqCode)
CGGCAAGGACGTCGTGCTGGCGCTGCTGCGCCGATGGGGGAAAGCCCAGGCACAAGGCATGAGCGTCGAGTTCGTCGACGGCGAGCGCCAGCTGCCGATCCCGTATCGCAACACCATCGCGAACATGATGGCCGAGGCCGAGGCACAGAACGGCATCTTCGCGCCCGACGAGATCACGTTCGATTGGTACAAACGCAAGGGGATCAGCGATTTACCGTATCCGCGATTCGAGCCGGGCGACCAGGTGGCATGGGAGCTGGACGAGACGCTGGACCTCTCCGAGCTGGTTCCCTTCATTGCCAAGCCCTTCGCTCCGGGGAATGCGTTCCCGGCGGACGAGGTGGCCCTGGAGAAGCTTGCGTTCGATAAGGCCTTCATCGGTTCCTGCACGAACGGCGGGTACGACGATCTGCTCGAGGCGGCACTAGTGATCAGTGCGGGGCGTGAGCGCGGCTTCGAGAAAGCGCCCAAGACGTTCGTCATCTTCCCGGGCTCGGGCGGTGTCAAGCGCGATATCGAAAACCCGGAGCCGCGTCTCGGCGGCGAGTCGATCGCCGATGTGCTTCGCTCCGTAGGCGCGCAGATCCGCGAGTCGTGGTGCGGCCCGTGCTTCGGCCAGGGCCCGGACGCCCTGAAGAAAGGCGAGATTGCGATCACCTCGTTCAATCGCAACTGGCAGAACCGGATGGGCGTCGGTGGCCTGGGCTACCTGGCGAGCCCCGCGGTCGTCGCATCATCAGCATTGCTCGGATACATGGCGGGACCGACCGCACTCGGGATCGAATGGAATCCCGAGAAATTCGACGTTTCGACATAGACAGCCGCTTCGAGTACGCGGCCCGAATGCATCGGGTTGTCGAACACATCGATCAGCATCTCGATGAGCCGCTCGAACTCGAGACGCTCGCCGGTGTCGCGCACTTCTCGCCATTTCACTTTCACCGGCTGTTCTCCGCATGGATGGGGGAGACCCTCGGCGAGTACGTGCGACGCCGCCGTCTTGAAATCGCCGCCCAGCGACTGGTCAGTCAGCCGGCGGTGCCGGTGTTGCAGGTGGCGCTCTCAGTGGGCTTTGCTTCGGCCGAAGCATTTGCGCGCGCGTTCAAGACGAGGTTTGGGTCAGCGCCCTCGTCGTGGCGCGTTTCAGAAGATAGCAATCGCGGTCAGGCGAATCGCAAGCCCGATCAGGCGGCCGCACCGGCGCGGCGCAAAGATGAAGTCTCGAAATACTTACAGGAGGCTTCTATGAACGTCAAGCTCGTCGACCGGCAACCAACCACCGTCGCCTACCTTCGACACGTCGGCCCCTACGGCCCGGAACTATCGGACTTCTGGCAAGAGTCGGTCTATCCGTGGATGCAAACCAACCACCTGCTCGGCCGTCCGCGGTACGGGATCAGCCTCGATGACCCCGGCATTACGGCGCCAGAGAAATGCCGCTACGACGCCGCCGTCGAGGTCGAACCGGGCTTCATCGGCGCCGGTCAGCACCTGACGACGTCGATTCCCGGCGGCAAGTACGCCGCCGCCAGTTTTCGAGGGACTGGCGCCGAACTTGGTGATGCCTGGATGGCGTTGCTGCGCGACTGGCTGCCCGGCAGCGGTTTGCAGCTCGACGCACGCCCGTTGTTCGAGTACTACGGGCCGGACATGACGATGGACCAGGAGACCGGCACGTTCCAGTGCGAAATTTACGTCCCGGTCACGACGTTGTGAGTCACTGGTCGTAGGTCGGCCGGCTGTTGCCGAAGCGCGAGCCAGGCGTGACCACGTCGGTCGCATAGTCGACCGCGCCGGCCGAGTGGACAGCGGCATGCAAGCGTTCCGATTGCGGTAGTGCGGATGCGAGCATGCCGCTACCCCATACAAGCGCGGTGGCGATTGCAAGGGCGCCGAGGGTCGGCAGCCGCGGGAGCAAGTGCCTCATATGGCCGGCTCCTTCAGCAATTCAAGCGCCATAATGCGGGGCTTGCCCATCACCGTCAGTAGCGCGGCGATCGCGGCGCGACGCGAACGTAGAGCGCGGATCACCGCCGGATCGAACTGATTCCCGGCCCCCGCCTCGATGGTGCGAACGGCGGCCGAAAAGCTCCGGGCCAGGCGGTACGGTCGGTCCGAGGTGAGGGCGTCGAGCGCATCCGCGACCGTCAGGATCCGGACCGCGAGTGGGATGTCTTCCCCCTTCACGCCGTCGGGGTAGCCGCTGCCGTCCCAATGCTCGTGGTGATGGCGAACACCGTCGAGGCTCGATTCCAGGAAATGCAGGCCTTTGAGCATCTCATAGCCGATGACCGGGTGCTCGCGCATCGCCGCGGTTTCTTTCTTGTCCAGTGGGCCTGGCTTCCGGAGTACACGATCCTCGACGCCGATTTTCCCGATGTCGTGCAGAAGGGAGGCGCGGCTCAGCGCGATGAGCTGATCGGGTGGCAGCCCCATCTGGTCGGCGATCTCGAAGCTCAACCTCGCCACTCGAGCCGAGTGCCCATACGTGTAGGGGTCGCGCGCGTCGATGGCGCGCGCCAGCGCTTCGATGCTGGCGAATGATGTCGTCTCCAGCGCCCTCGTCTTCTCTTCAAGGCTGGCCGTCATCTCGTTGAACGAAGAGGTCAGGTATCCGATCTCATCGGCGCGGCCGGCCGGCGCCCGGTGGGTGAGGTCGCCGGCAGCCACTGTTTTCATCGAACTGACGAGCCGCTCCAACGGCTGCGATATCCGCCTCGCGAGCAGCCCGCCGACCACCAACACCACGAGGGCCGTCCCGACAAAAACGAGAAGCAGAACGAGCCGCAGGGTGAACACGTTGTCGACCACGCCATCCGCCGGTAGTCCGACCCCCAGGTATCCGAAGCGCTCGCCGCGCATCCTCCAATCGCTCACCGCAACGGCGTATGAATGACCGTTGGCGGTTGCGCTCACCCGCATCAGGTGATCCGAGGTGACGGACTGCCGAACATCAAGGCTGAGCGCCGGAAGCGGCGCGTCGAGCGGCTGGCCGCTCGGGCCGTAGAAAAATAGTCTGCCGGCTTGAGTGGGGCGGATCTGCGTGGCGATGTCGCTGATGGATTCACCCAGGAGCACGGCGCCCATGACCTGGCGGTGCGCGTCTCTGATCGGGGCGGTCCAGTAGACGACCTGCCCCGAGGTCTCGCGCACCGTGGTGAGGTATTTATCGCCGCGTCCGTCATTCGCCCCCGTCAGTACCTGTTTGATGACCGGCGAACCGGCATAGGCCGTTGACGCTTTGTCCTCTGGGATCGACAGCACGCGGTTACCCTGCCGGTCGAGGATGCGGATCACCAGCTGGCCGTCTCGTGCGCTGGCCGCGTCGGCGGCAAACAGTTGGGACAATCGAGGTCCGTCCTCTGCGACGATCGCGGCCGCGAGACC
>DATNNA010000267.1:0-4327 GCA_035602075.1 Binatus sp. (SeqCode)
CGCGGCGAGAACCACAGCCGCCAGCGTGACCGCGGCGCCGGCAGCGATCGCCAGGGCTACCGCTGTGGGCCTGACTGACAACTCGATTGGCAGGTCGCGGCCGATTGCAATTCCCGCGCCGGCTCCCACGCCACCCGTTCCCTTTACTGTGCTGGCGACTAACACCCAGCTGACCAGCAGCCCGGGTAGGATCCCGAGCACCGCCGCAACCAGGCTGTAGAGCGCACCTTCACTGGAGAGCGCGGCGATGAGGCCGAGCCGGGAAAGGCCAAGCGCACGTAAGACGGCAAGTCGCGGGCGGCGCTCCTCGACGAGAGTGGCCATAAGGTTCACCACCAGGACAAGGCCCGCGAGCAGCACGATCAGGCTCAAAATGCCAGTGAAGCCGCCGGTGGCATTGCCGGGATCCTGCTGTTGCCGCGCCGCGGTGATGTCGTCCGCCTTGGGTTCGCGGACCTGGAGTTGAGATGCCTCCGGTAGCTTCGTCAACGCAGCCGTCACGATTGGGACGAGGCGGTGGCCGGCATCCAGCTCCGCCTGGCCGTCGCCGGGCGCACCAAGGCGGAGGATGTTGATCTGATGCGTGCCGATGAGGCCCGCCATCGTCTGCAGTGAGGCGAACACGGCCGGACGCAGGCCGTACGAACCTGGTCCCGCGGCTGTGAGGACGGCCTCCACAACGACGTCGCCCGTCTTTGGATCGCCCGTACTTTGTCCGATCGAAACGCCAAGGCGGTCGCCAACCCTTGCGCCGATCGCGGTTGCGAGCGATTGCCCGATGAAAACGCGGCCCGAGCCGAGTGCCTCTCCGGAAGTCTCGGTCCCGTCGAGCAGATGAAACCTGCCGAAGGCAGCCTGCGTGGCGGGGTCGAAGCCGATCACGCGAACGAATGGGCTGGTCGACCCGCGGTCAAGGTCAGCCACGGAGCCGACCAGCTCGACGCCCGCCTGGATGCCGGACGCTGAATGACGCAACTGGGGATCGCTCGCCAGGGTTTGCGCCATGGTCGGGTCGAAGTAGCCGTTATCGGGCGCGCTCACCGTGAGGTCGACGTGGCCCCATGACTGAAACGCTCCGGCGGTCAGCGAGTCATCGGCCGAATTCTGCATCACCTCGGAAACGAGAATGGCGCCCGACCCGATCATCAGACCGGCCACCACCAGCGCCGACTGCCAGGGCCGGCGGGTGGCTTCACGAATGGCAATCCGCGCAAACAGTGGACGGCGGAGGGCGATCAAGATGAGGATCGCATAGGCGACCAGGAACAACCCTCCGAAAAGGAGGAGGGGCCCTTTCATCGGATCAGCTGGTTGGCGCCGTCGACCGTGCCGGCGGCGGCGGTGACTCGATGCGACCGTCGCGCATTCGCACCGTCCGCTGCGCGCGAACGGCAACCGCCGGATTGTGCGTCACCAGCACCATGGTCTGTCCTTCTTTGTTGAGGCGGACCAACAGCTCCACGACGACCTCCGTGCCTTCGGTATCGAGGTTGCCGGTCGGTTCGTCGGCCCAGACGATGGCCGGCTGATGCACCAGCGCCCGGGCGACCGCGACACGCTGCTGCTCGCCGCCGGACAGCATGTCGGGGCGATGCTTCGCCCGATCGGCCAGGCCGAGGGTCTCCAACATGGCCATCGCCTGTTCTCGCGCCGGACGCGGCCGCTGCCCGAGCAGGAGGAGCGGAATCTCCACGTTCTCCACCGCCGTTAACACCGGCAGGAGGTTGAACGCCTGAAAGACGAAGCCCATATGGCGCGCGCGGTACCCGGTTCGGGCGTTGTCGGACAGGGTCTCGAGGTCTGAGCCGTCGACGAGGATCTGGCCGCCATCGATCCGCTCCAGCCCAGAGAGGCAGTTCAGGAGCGTCGTCTTGCCGGAGCCCGAGGGCCCCACCACCGCGACCATCTCGCCTCGGCCGACCTCGAAGTCCACGCCGCGGAGCGCCTCGACCTCGGTCCCGCTCCGGTAGACCTTCCGAACCCGGCGCGCCGTGACGATTGCCTGCGCCGGGGCTGGCGCGCGTACGACCTCAGCCTCTTCGGTTTCGATCATGGTTCCCTTCCTCCCCGGTATCGAGAGGGTAGCCGCCGCCCGGCGGGTTGTCCATAGCTGGCTGGCTCATTCGTGCACCCGCAGTCTGGCCCACAACGGCGACGGCGTCGCCCGTGCCTGCCCCCGGATTAGGGGGAAGCTAGCCCTACCGGTACCCGCCCCTTGATCGTCGTCCCCTGGCCCGGCGCGCTGGTGACCTCGAGCGAGCCGCCCAAAGCCTCGAGCCGGTCGCGCATGTTCTGCAGGCCGGAGCTTTGGACCACCGTCGCCGGTTCGAAGCCTGTGCCATCGTCCTCGACCGCAAACGCGAGGGTCGAATCCTGTGTCCACACCCGGACCTTGATGTGGCTGGCCTGCGCGTATTTGGCGACGTTCTGCAGGGCTTCGAGGCAGCAGAAGTAGATCGCGCCCTCGACTTCGCGCGGCTGGCGGGCCACCTCATCGACGTGCAACTCGACCGGCACGGCAAAGCGTCGGGCCGGCGCCTGGAGCGCCGCGCCGAGACCGTCGGACGCCAGCAGCGGCGGATATATGCCGCGGGCGAGCTCCCGCAGGTTATCGATCGCCTCATCGGCATCGCGCTTCAACTGGGCAAGGATCGGACGGGTCTTGCTCTCCGGCTCGGCAACTGACTCGGCGAGACCGACCTTGATCTTGAGCGCGACCAGGTGCTGCTGCGCGCCATCGTGCAGGTCGCGTTCGATCCGGCGACGCTCCTCGTCCTGGGCGGTGACGAGGCGCTGCCGGGAGGTGCGGAGGTCATCGAGCCGCGCCAGCAGCTCCCGGTTCAGGCCGACGTTCTTCAGCACCAGGCCGGCCTGGCCGGCGAGATCCGCGACCAGCTTCTGCTCGACGATGTTCATGGTCTCGCCTCGCTTCTTGTCGACGGCGAGCGCGCCCAGCAGCTCACCCCCGTGGCTGACCGGGACGACCGTGTCGCGGTGCATGTCGGGTAGGGCGCCGTTTTGCATCACCAACGGCGTGAGCGGCTCGGGCGCTTGCGGTGATGAGGAGGCGAGCACGAGACGCTGCCCCGCTCGAACCCAGACCTCCGCTCGCTCCGCACCGGTGCCCTGCGCCAGGATACGCGCCATCCGATCGAGGATGTCTTCGTGCGAGTACGTTGCCGACAGATGCTCGCTGAACTGCGAGAGCGTCTCATACGGCGTCGCCCGTTTCCCATACACGAGGCGGTTCGCGAGGCGCTGGGCGCGGTCGCGCAACGGTTGAAACGCGAGCGCGAGTCCCGCCGTCGTCAGTAGCGAAAGCCATAGTCGCTGGCTACCGCCCACGAGTGCCCCGATGTTGATAACGACCAGGACGTACACGGCGGTGATGACAGCGGCGAGTCCTCCGTAGACCAGCGCCTTGTTGATGATCAGATCGATGTCGTAGAGGCGATAGCGCAAGACGCCGATGCCGATCGCAACCGGCAAGGTGGCGGCAGCGAATGGGATGAGTGGAGCATTTTGTAACGCTGGGACGAAGAACGACATCAGGAGGGCGGCGAGCAGAAGGACAACGCCAACCAGCAGCCACTTGAGCTGCTGGCGTTCCTGTTCGCCGCCGCGACGGTAGCGCACGACGAGCGAGGAAACGCCCACCCCATACGTCCCGAGTAAAAGGACGGCGAATGGAGCGCCGTTGAGCGCGTTGTTCATTCCGGCCATTGCTTGGACCCCCACCGGGTTGCGCAAAGGGGCAGTGGCCGACGGATCGAGCGACCCGGTAATGACCAGGATCACCGGAATCGCTGCCAGGGCGATGACGATCGACCAGCGCCGGCTCAGCAACCGGCCATCCGGGAACCACAAGGGAAGCAGGACCAGCAATTGCGCGAAGAGAAACATCCACGCGATCTGACTCAGCCAGTAAAGCCAGTCTGCGCCGGGCAAGCCGGGGTGCACGTAGACGGCGACGCCCGCGTAGAGCTTTGGTAGGTCGAGGAAGATCGCGGAAAAGGCGATCGCCAGCAATAACCATCCGATGCGGTTCGCCGGACGCCGCCAGGCAACCAGAGCTCCGACGCTGCTCATCGCGAGAATCGCTACCAACCCCACTACCGACGAATTGCTGGGCCGAAATACGTCTGGTACGTTGCGCCAGTCGACGGCGAAGGTGAGGAATACCTGGCACGCCAATAGCGCTAGAACCAAGGAAAGTAGCAACGCGGGCACAAAAAATGCTCGTCCCCGCGTCGGTGCGCGCCGATCGGCGATGACCATCGGCCTAGGCGGGTGTCAGCGCGGCGATCCGGTACGCCTGGACCGAGGC
>DATNNA010000268.1:0-13585 GCA_035602075.1 Binatus sp. (SeqCode)
GCCAGCCAGGGACCCTCGGGATAGGGGAGGAAGTCGTAGTAGGTTGGGTCGCCGGCACGGATGTGCGCGGGCGCGTTGTAGAGCGCCTCTTCGGTGCGGCTCAGCGCCGCCCAGTCATACGGGTCGGCGCCCTGCGCCGCCACCGTCGCCGCCGCGAAGAAGGCGCGAAAGTCCTGCCCCACCGTCGGCGCCACGGCAAGCTGGCGGACGTAGGCCAGCACCAGCACCGCCGTGAAGATCAAGAAGAGCCGCTGCCGGCGGCGACTGCCGCGCTCCGCGGCCGTCATTCAAGTGATGCGGCGGCGTAGTCGCGGTTCGCCGGCGTGTCGCGCATCATGATGGTCGCCTTGTCGAAGGTCTTGAGCTCGAACCAGCCGGTGTATCCGGGGGAATTATGGAGCTGGCGGAGTTCGGTGATGATCGGATCGTTCGAGTGGAAGATCACCCAGTTGATCTGATAGCGCTCGAAGAGTTGCGCCTGGTCCTGGCCGAGCGACTGCAGATGGTCGTAGTCGCGCAGCAATAGATCGCCATCCAGGGCTGCGTCGCCGAAGATGAAAACCGGCTGGCTGGTGGTCTGCGCGTCCAGACGGAAGATCAAGTAGCCACCCCAGCCGTAGACATTCAGCATGTGCCCGGGTGGCGGGTGTTGCACGAGGAAGTCCGCCGCCTTGATGGGGAAGTCGCGCGCGACCAACTTGCCGTCGACGCGCTGCAGCAGGCTCGGCAGGCTGGCGGCGGCCACGATCGCCAGGACCAGGACGATCATCACGAGATTCAAGGCAAAGGTGACGGGCGTGGTCTTCGGCACACGCCGTGGCCAACGCTGGGAGACACGTTCCCGCGCCTGCTGGGCGTAGTCCGCCAGCGCCGGGACGGCGACCAGCATGAACAATGAGAGGTTGCGCACCGAGTGCAGGGCGAGACCGAGGCCGACCAGCAGCAGGAGGAACTGGCGCGGCTCGATGCGCCGGGACAGCGCGAGGCCGCCGATGATCAGGAAGATCATCGCCTCGAAGGCCCAGATCTGGGTCATCTGGAAATTTGGGGAGAACCACTCGACGATCAGGCGCTGCTGCTCCGGGCTGCCGCCGGTCTGGAAGGGATAGAGGTAGATGTCCCAGCCGTTGGGGTTGACGATGGCGACCGCGATCGAGGCGGCCAGGATAGCCGCCATCGCCCGCAGGCGCGGAAACGGCATGGCCCCCGGACGGCGCAGCAGGTATCGCGACCCCTCGACCAACAGTGCCACCCCGAGAATCGCGTAGCCGAGCACGAACCCGGCGTGGAGGTTGACCCAGACCAGCATCACGGCGGGCAGCCAGTAGAGGGCTCGGCCGCGGCCCTCGCAATAGCGCTTGACCCACAGGTAGGTCAGGGCCGCCAATGCGAAGGTGATCATCTGGATGCGGGGGCCCCAGATGGGATTGGCCGCCGCCACCCCGAGGGCCAGTGTCAGTCCGGCGATCACGAAGTTCACCCGCCGGTCGATCGCCAGATAGACGAGCAGAAAACCCGCCGCGGTGACGGCGCCGAACACGAGGCTCAGCAGCGGCAGGCGGCCGGCTGCGTAGAGCGCCGACATCAAGATCTCGCTGAGCCATTCGTGGGTGATCCAGCGGTGATCGTTGACGGTGAAGGTGTAGAGATCCTGGTGGGGCACCGCGTGGTGGCTCAGGATCCAGTTGCCGGTCGTGATATGCCACCAGAAGTCCGGATCGGTGACCGGCTGGATGGCGGCGATCAGCATCGTCAGGAAGATGGCGATGGTAAAGAAGTGGGGGAGGTCGAGCCAGCGCACGGCTCGGCTCAGCCACTGCTCGCGACCTGGCGGGAGCGGGGACGGGGCGGGGGAACGGGCCAGGGTTGCCAATCTACAGGACGAAGGGGATCAGCCGGCGGGTGTGCCGTGCATAGGCCTCGTACTGCGGATAGGTGCTCCGGAGCATCCGTTCCTCGAAATAGGTGCGCGCCAGCTGAGCGCCGAGGAAGATGGCGAACACCACCGCGTGCAGGCTGAACAGCGTGGGCAGCACCAGTCCAAAGCCGGCGATGATCTCTCCCAGGTAGATCGGATGACGGGTGAATCGGTAAGGTCCTCTGGTGACCAGGCCGCGCGCCTCGGGCACGATGCTGAAGCGTCTCCCGAGATAGCTCAGCGAGTACAGGGCCCAGGTGATGCCACAGGCGAGGCAGATGTCGCTGCCGGCCAGCACCCAGATGTCGGTGCTGCGACCCTGGCCCGGGATGAGAAAGAGCCCGTAAAGGACGAAGCTGCCAACCAGGGCCGCCACGATCGCCACCGGGTTGTGATCCCGGGCGATCGCTTTGCTGCGTATCGCATAAATGACGACGAGGAAGCCGAAGAAGGCGACGGTGAGGATTCGGTTGAGGAGGTACATCGCCTGCGTCCGGTCCAGGCTGCCCTGGAACGCGTTCTGGACGCCGGCGAAGGCCAGCTCTGCTTGGATGGCCACCAGGAAGCCAAAGACGCCGATGGGCAGCGCCCGTCCGACGATGAAGGACGCCCTGTCATTCATCTGGTATGGAGATTCAGCGTGAATTCGTCGTTTTTCCTGCTATCATTGGGCCGCCAAACGGGGCTCCAGCCAGAAACCACCAGCGTTTTCCGTAGTCCTAGTAGTCCTATATGAGTGCGATCCAGGCCACGGATGAGATCTTCGATCCATTCGTGTTGATTCACCAGTCGGTCACCGCCCGCCTGCAGATCGTCGAGGCGGAGCTGGAGACGGCTGAGACGAAATCGAGAGAGCTGGAGGCGTCCCTGGAGCGCGTCCGCGACCAGGCCGAGGAATCGAGGGTGGTGGAAAAGCACCTGCTCAACAACCTCAAGCAGTTCTCTCCGTCCGAGGTCCAGGAGACGTTCGCCAACATCCGGGAGACGCAGCTGATCGTGGAGCGGGTGCAACTGGAGTACGAGTTCCTCACGGCGCGCCGCGCCGAGCTCAAGGACCAGGGGCAGTTCCTCAGGTCCGCCAGCCAGATCCTGGCCGACCTGCAGCGGATGTACGGCGAGAACGGTGCGCCTCCGACCGCGGCCGAAGGTGACAAGCAGTTCCGCGACGCGTCGCGCCAGGTGTTCCAGATCATCGAAGAGGAGCGGATGCGCATCGCGCGCGACATGCACGACGGGCCGGCCCAGTCGATGGCCAACCTGGTGCTCCAGGCGGAAATCCTCGAGCGGCTACTCGACCGCAATCCCAAGCAGCTGGTGACCGAGCTGGCGGAATTCAAGAACAGTGTCCGCAACGCGCTGGAAGAGACCCGCCAGTTGATCTTCGACCTGCGGCCGATGACCCTCGACGACCTTGGCCTGGTCCCGACGCTGCGAAAGTTCATCAAAGAATATGGCGATCGCTATGGTCTGGCCACCCGCTTCAACGTTGTCGGCCAGGAGCGCCGGCTGCCGGGCAACACCGAGGGTGTCCTCTTCCGGATCATCCAGGAGGCGCTGACCAACGTCCACAAGCACGCCCGGGCGAAGATGGCGGAGGTCACCATGAACCTTCAACCGAATCGAGTCACGGTCACGATCAAGGACGACGGTCAGGGGTTCGACGTGGCCCGCACCGAGGCCAACCTGCACAAGAACAAGAACCTGGGACTCCTCTCCATGCGCGAGCGCGCCGAGCTGGAGAAGGGAACGCTCGAGATTCGCTCGCAACCTGGCCGGGGCACCGAGGTAAAAGTCGAGATCGCCATCGGCAAGCGATAGCCGCTCGCGCCATCTTGTAACGCGTTTCGCACGAAACGCGGTCACTGTTACCGAGTCGTCAAAAGTTCTTAGCCGTTCCTCCGCGCATCATTCGTTGATTTGAACGCGGGCCAGTGTGAAACTGGGTCCTGTTCGATCTCTCCACAAGGAGGTGAAACTAGCATGTTGACCAACCTTTATCTCAAGCTTCGCGCTCTGCTCAACCGTGAGGAAGGGCAGGGTATGGTCGAGTACGCCCTTATCCTCGTCTTGATCGCTGTCGTGGTTATCGTAGTCCTGATCATCCTCGGCAACCAGGTCAAGAACGTCTTCTGCAACATCTCGGGCGGCCTGGGCCAGTAAGCCCTTTTCGTTCTTGGGAGCAACAAGAGAGAGCCTGCGCGAGCGGGCTCTCTTTCTTTTTCCGGCTTGCGCAAGGAAGAGCGCTCACTGATAGATACATGACCCGAAGGAGCGTCACGCCGTGGAGCGCTGGCGCCGAGTTTCAGGAGGTGAGTCGATTGGCGACGGAGGTTAAGCCGAAGAGCAACCGCATCCTCTTGATCTTCGGTGTTTTCCTTGCCATTGTGGCGTTTGGAGGGGCCTTGCTCGTTGGCAGAACCTCGGGCGGCTCCGTATCGGTTGGAGGATCGAAAAACGTGCCGGCGGTGGTGGCGTTAAAAGACATCCCGGCATCGACGCAGATCACGGCTGACATGGTCACCGTGCAGCAGTTCTCAGCCGACCAGGCGCCGCCCTACGCGTTCCGGGCGAAGGATCTGGTTGTCGGCAAGTTCGCGGCGATCCCGATCCACACCGGCTCGGCGATCATCGACTATGACGTCGTGAGCGACGTCAGCGGCGTCCAGCCGGCGAAGCAGGCGTTCCTGCCCATTCCAGCGGGGATGGTCGCGATGCAGATCCCAACCGGCGAGCTCGTCGGCGCGGGTGGCTACATCCAGCCCGATGACCGGATCGACGTTATCGTCAGCTATCAGCCGAAGGGCGCCCAGCAGCCTGTGACCAAGACCAGCTTTACCAACCTGCACGTGATCCGCGTTGGCCCGGCGGGCAGCGCCAACACCCGAGGGATCACCTCGACCCTGACCGTCATCGTGACGCTCAAGCAGGCTGAGGACCTGAAGTGGGCCTTGGACAACACCAACTACAAGTTCGTCCTCAAGTCGGTCAAGGACTACGATGTCCCCGACCCCGACACCAGCGCGACGACGATGGACAGCTTCACCAGCACGTATCGCATCCGCTAGGACCCACAAACGAAAAAACGTTGACAGGCTCCCCGCGAAATCGGAAGATTTCGCGGGGTGCCTTCTTTAACGAGATGATCAGATGAGCGAGCCAATCAAGGTCCTGATCGTGGACGACATCGCCAGCACGCTGGACAATCTCCAGAAGCTGCTCTCTTTCGAGCCCGACATCCAGGTCGTCGGCACGGCCATGAACGGCAAGGAAGGCATCGAGCAGGCCCAGAAGCTGGCACCAGACATCGTCCTGATGGACGTCAACATGCCGATCATGGACGGCATCCAGGCCACCGAAACCCTGGCCCAGGAGGTACCCGGCTCACCCGTCATCATCATGTCCGTCCAGGGCGAGCGCGACTACCTGCGGCGGGCGATGCAGTCGGGGGCCCGCGAGTTCCTGATCAAGCCCTTCAGCGGCGATGAGCTGATCGCCAGCATCCGCCGTGTCTATCAGCTGGAGCAGAAAAAGGAGTCATTCCTGGCCAAGACCACGGCTGGGACGGAAAAGGCGCCCGCCGCGCCGGCGGACGGCGAGACCCGTCCCCGGGGGGAACATGGCCAGGTGTTCTTCTTCTATTCGGGCAAGGGCGGCGTCGGCAAGTCCTTGATCGCTGCCAACCTCGCCGTCTCGATGGCGAACGAAACCAAGGGCAAGGTCGCGCTCGTCGATCTGGACCTGCAGTTTGGCGACATCGGCGTGCTCCTCAACCTCGACCACTCGCAGGGGATCACCGACCTGATCGAGAACATCGACCACATGGATCCGGAGTTCATCCGCGAGATCATGGTCGACGGGCCCTTTGGCATCAAAGTGCTGCTCCCACCGATCAGCCCGGAACTCGCCGACCTGGTCACGGTTGACCACGTCCGGCGCATCTTCAGCGAGCTGCGCAAGATGTTCGACTACATCATCGTCGACAGCAGCGCCCACCTCGGCGAGATCAACCTCGAGGTGCTCGACCACGCCGACCGCGTGGTGGTCGTCACCTCCCTGAGCATCCCGGCGATCAAGAACACAAAGCTGGCGTTGAAGATCTTTGACTCGCTTTCCATCCCACCGGAGCGCGTCGTCCTCTTGCTCAACAAGTCCGACGCCCACTCGGAATTCAACAAGGAAAGCGTGGAGGCGAACCTGCGCTTCCCCATCGCTGGACAGATCCCCAACGACCCCAAGCTGGTCATCAACTCGATCAACCGGGGGAATCCCTTCGTGACCACCCACCCGGAATCCGAGATCAGCCAGCGGATTCGCGAGCTGGTCGCCAAGCTGCTCCCGGCGGTGCCCGCCGCGGCGCCGGCGGAGACCTCCGAGAAGAAACCCCGCAAGGGTCTGTTCGCCCGCCGTTAGAAGGGTTGAGATGACCTCGCGGGCTTCGGCCTACCCTGCCGTGCCACCGTGCGTGACGGTGCTGTGCCCATGCGTGGCAGGCAGAAGGACGCCCTGAGGCATGTCGCTCCTGGATCGCGTCCAAAAGCAACAGGCCCCGGATCCGAACGCGCCCCCCGACGGCGCCTACGTGCCGCAGGCGGGACAAACCCCAACCCGCCAAACCCTGGCCGCCGCGACTCGCGCCCGGACGCCGTTCGAGCAACAGGCCGAACGGATCAAGAACCGGCTGCAGGCGCGCCTGATCGAGGAATCGGCCAACGATTCCGGGGACGAGGACCGGGAGCAACGGGCCGCCAAGATTACCGACGCCATGTCCATCGTGATCGCGGAGATGGGCCTGTCCCTGACCAAGCCAGAGAAGCAGCGGCTGCTCGACTCGGTTTTGAACGACTTCCTGGGGCTGGGTCCGATCGAGGCGCTGATCAGCGACCCCACGATCACCGAGATCATGGTCAACGGTCCGGACCAGATTTTCGTCGAGCATAAGGGCAAACTCACCCTCTCCACCGTCCAGTTCGAGAGCGAGGACCAGCTGCGGCGGGTCATCGACCGAATCGTCTCGACCATCGGGCGGCGCATCGACGAGGGCTCCCCGATGGTCGATGCCCGCCTCAAGGACGGATCCCGTGTCAACGTCATCATCCCGCCGCTGTCCTTGAACGGTCCCATCCTGACCATCCGAAAGTTCTCGAAAGACCCCTACAAGATCACCGACCTGATCAAGTTCGGCACCATCACCGAACCAATGGCCCAGTTCGTGCGGGCCTGTGTTCGCTCCCGGCTGAACATGCTGGTCTCCGGCGGCACCGGTTCAGGCAAGACGACGACCCTCAACGTGCTCTCCAGCTTCATCCCGGAGGAAGAGCGGGTGGTGACGGTCGAGGACGCCGCCGAGCTGCAGCTCAACCAGGAACACGTTGTAACACTTGAGTCACGACCGGCGACCGTCGAAGGCCGCGGCCGGATCGCCATCCGAGACCTCGTCGTCAACGCCCTCCGGATGCGCCCGGATCGGATCGTGGTCGGCGAGTGCCGCGGTGGCGAGGCCCTCGACATGCTCCAGGCGATGAATACAGGCCATGACGGATCGTTGACGACTATTCACGCAAACTCGCCGCGTGACAGTTTGAACCGTCTGGAAACGTTGGTGTTGATGGCGGGTGCAGAACTGCCCTCCCGGGCTATCCGGGAACAGATCTCGTCCGCCATAAACGTCATCGTGCAGCAGAGCCGCTTGCGGGACGGGTCGCGGAAGATCATCGCCGTCAGCGAGGTGCTCGGACTGCACGGCGACCAGGTAAAGGTGCAGGACATTTTCGTGTTCAAGCAGACAGGCGTCAGCGAAGACGGTAAGGTGCAGGGCTACTTCACGGCCACCGGCATCATCCCGAAATATTTCGACCACCTGCAGTCGTCAGGCGAGGGAGTGGGGAAGGACATCTTCACGCCAGTGCCGGATCCTGCCGGACAAGGAGGCAACTAAGTGTCAATCCAGCTGGTCTTCGCGGCCATGGCAGCAATCGCGGCGCTGATCGTGGTCATGGCGCTTATGTCCAACAACCGGCAGCCGGGCGAGGGCGTCGAGCTGCACATGGACAGCTACAACCCCGAGGCGGCCGGCAAGAAAGGTGGCCTCTTCGAAGGTTTCCTCGAGGGCTTCAACAAGAGCCTGACCCGCAATAAGGGCGGGCGCAGCTCGCGGCTGACCGATGAGCTGGCCAAGGCTGACCTCAAGCTCCGCGTCTCGGAGTACGTCATGGTCATCGTCGGGCTGATCGTCCTGCTCTGCGCCATCCTGTTCCTCCGCTTCCACAGCCCGGTGCTCGCCTTGATCGGTATTCCCATCGGCTACTTCGCCCCGGGATTCTTCCTCAAGTTCCGGCAACGCCGCCGGCTCAAGGCCTTCAACAACCAGCTGGGCGACACGGTCGTCCTGCTGTCGAACGCACTCAAGGCCGGCTACTCGTTCGCCCAGGCCATGGCCACGATCGCGAAGAGCTCCTCACCGCCGATGGCGGACGAGTTCAGCCGGGCGGTACGCGAGATGAACCTCGGCGTGTCGGTCGATGATGCCTTGCAACACATGGTGAAGCGCATCGAATCCGAGGACTTTGACCTGATGGTCACCGCGGTGCAAATCCATCGAGTGGTCGGTGGCAACCTGGCCGAGATCCTCGACACCATCGCCTTCACGATCCGGGAACGTATCCGGATCCAGGGCGAGATCCGCACACTGACCGCGCAGGCCCGCGCCTCCGGCTACATCATCACCGGCCTGCCCTTCGCGCTGGCACTCATCCTGACCTTTATCTCGCCGACTTACATCACGCCGCTCTTCCACGAATGGCTTGGCTACGTCCTGATCGGGATGGGCCTGGTCTCGATCGCCATCGGCTACGGCATCATCTCGAAAATCACGAACATCCAGGTATAAGGAATGAGCATTTTCAGTATCGTCTTCGCCTTCCTGGCCTTCAGCGGGATCATCATCGCGATGCAGGCCCTCACCGCCAAGCCCCGACAGGACCTGATCGCGGAACGGCTGTCCCAGTACCGCGACCACAACTTGACACTCGACGAGATCGAGCTCTCGCTCCCGTTCAGCGAGCGCTTCATCAAGCCGGTGCTCGAACGATTGGGCAGCTTCCTCACCGCCCGCATGGGGCGGAATCAGCAGATCGTTCTCCAGAACAAGATCAACCTCGCCGGCCGGCCTTACGCCTTGAGCGTCAACGGGTTCGAGGTGGTCAAGGTCATTGCCGGGATCATCATCGCCCTCGTCGCTGTGGCACTCGCCGGCCTGGTGGGTGTCACCAGCCTGCCGCTCAAGGGCGCAGCCCTCGGCATCGGCTTCGTGCTGGGTCGCTTCCTCCCCGACGTCTGGCTCAACAACAAGATCAAGGGGCGGCAGAAAGAGCTTCGCCTGGCACTGCCCAACGCGCTCGACCTGCTGACCATTTCGGTCGAGGCGGGCCTTGGTTTCGACGCCGCCATCGGACGGCTCGTGGAAAAGTTCAAGAACGCGCTCTCCGACGAGTTCGCGCAGGTGCTCAACGAGATCCGGCTCGGCCGCCCGCGGTTGGAGGCGCTCGATGACATGGGCCGCCGTTCCGGCGTGGAGGAGCTGCACACCTTCATCCAGGCCCTGATCCAGTCCGAACAACTCGGCGTCGGTATCGCGAAGGTACTCCGTATCCAGTCGGAAGAGATGCGGCGCCGCCGCCGTCAGCGAGCGGAGGAGCAGGCCGCGCAGGCCCCGCTGAAAATGCTCTTCCCGATGATCGGCTGCATCTTCCCGACCCTGTTCATCGTCTTGATGGGCCCCGCCGTCATCATCATCATCCACACCTTCCAACACCACTAAAGCGTGCGATGGCGCCGTTCAGCGTCTGGCGGCGCGTCGCGATATAATACGGAGAAAGAGTTTTGCGACTGACAAAACAGGACGGGACGATCGTCGCGGAGCCGCTCGAGGTGGCGAGCACCTTCATCACCTCGGGGCTGGGATTAATGGGCCGGGCCAGGCTTCCGGAAAACGGCGGCCTGCTGATCAACGGTTGCAATGGGATCCACATGATGTTCATGCGCTTCCCGATCGACGCCGTCTTCGTTGACAAGAAAAACATCGTCATCAAGACCTACGAGCGCCTGCTGCCATGGATCGGGATCGTGCCCTTCGTCTGGCGCGCCGACAAGGTGGCCGAGCTCCCGGTCGGCACCATCCGACGCCACGTCATCAAGCCGGGCGACCAGTTGCTCGTCGCCTGAGGTGAGCCTGCTCGACCTGGTCTTTCCGCCGCGCTGCGGCGGGTGTGGCCGCTACGGCGGCGCCTGGTGCCCCAACTGCGCGGACGGCCTGCGGCCGGCTCCGGCGAGCACGCTGGCCGGCATTCCGCTGGTGGCGGCCGGCCGGCTCGAGGGTCCGCTGCAACAGGCGATCCACACCTACAAGTACCGAGCGCGGCCGCAGCTCTCGTCCGTCCTCGCGCAACCGCTGTCCCGCGCGATCGTGGCGGCCGGCGTCACACTACCGGCCCTGACCTTCGTGCCCTTGCATCCCCAACGCCACCGCGAGCGCGGCTTCAACCAGGCGGAGCGATTGGCGGCCGAGCTCTCCCGCGCCCTGCGCGTCCCGCTACTGAGCGGGCTGACGCGCGTCCGTGCCACCCCGGCCCAGGTGGGGCTGAGCCAGGCCGAGCGCCAGGCCAACCTGGCGGGCGCCTTCCGGTGGACCGCCGCCCAGCCGCCTGCGGACGGCCTGGGGCTGGTGGACGACGTCTGCACCACCGGCGCCACCCTTACGGCGGCCGCCCAGGCCGTGGCCGAAGCGGGAGGCTCGATCGGGGCTTTCCTGGTGCTGGCGGTCGCGCAAACTTTGCCGGCGGTCGCCGTTACATAGCCCGGGACAGTCTGCCTGTCCGCGGATTCTCTGTCTTGGGGGATTGTGACTCAGATGGTCAACGCGTCCGAGGTTTCGCAGGACGAGCTCGCCCGCTACTACGAGGCGTTGGGACCCATCCGGGACCTGGTGCTCGACGACAGCTTGACCGAAGTCATGGTCAACGGCCATGAAAACGTCTATGTCGAGCGCAACGGCAAGCTCCTCCTCACCGACCGCAAGTTCGACGACGAGAACCACCTGCTGCGCGTGATCGACTTCATCGTCTCGGCAGTCGGTCGCCGCATCGACTTCCGCACCCCGATGGTCGATGCCCGGCTGCTGGACGGCTCGCGCGTCAACGCGGTGATCTCGCCGATTGCGCTGGACGGGCCGATGCTCACCATCCGAAAGTTCTCCCGCGATCCCTTCCAGGCGGAGGACCTCGTCGGCTTCGGCACGATCACCAACGAGGCGGTCGGCTTCCTCAAGGCCTGCGTCATGGCCCGCGCGAACCTCTTGATCTCGGGTGGGACCGGTACCGGGAAGACGACGCTGCTCAACGTGTGTTCCTCGTTCATCCCTCCCGACGAGCGCATCGTCACCATCGAAGACGCGGCCGAGTTGCAGCTTCACCAGGAGCACGTCTGCCGCATGGAATCCCGCCCACCCGACCTCAACGGTGAGAACAGGGTCGGCATCCGTGAGCTCGTCATCAACGCCCTTCGTATGCGCCCCGACCGCATCGTGGTCGGCGAGTGCCGTGCCGGAGAGGCGCTGGACATGCTGCAGGCGATGAACACCGGGCACGACGGCTCGCTGACCACCCTCCACGCCAACACCACCCGCGACGCCCTGTCCCGGCTGGAAACGATGGTACTGATGGCGGGCCTCGATCTGCCGACCAAGGCCATCCGCCAGCAGACCGCCTCCGCCATCGACCTGGTCGTGCAGCTCTCGCGTATGCGCGACGGTCAGCGGAAGGTGACCAGCATCACGGAGATCACCGGCATGGAAGGCGACACCATCACGATGCAGGAGATCTTCCTCTACGAGTCGCACGGGGCCGACAAGAACGGCGTCATGACCGGCGTCTTCCGGCCAACGGGGATTCGCCCGCACATCATGGACAAGCTCTTTGCGGCCGGCGTGCCGATCCCGCCGGAGCTGGCGCGCGTCTTCCCCGATCGCCGCGCCAACGAGCGTCCCGCCAAGTAACGCGGTTCGAGACGTTCGCGCAAGGCCCGGCTCGCCCGGCGCGCTCGCTATAATCGTTGCATCTCGAGATCTCGCAGGAGGCCACCATGGAGATCTTGATCCAGGCCAAGAAGTCCGCGGCCGATCCACAGATGAAGGCCTATGCACAGGCCAAGCTCGAGAAACTGACGCGACATTTCGACCACATCCTGCAGGCGCGCATGGAGCTCGGCACGGAGAAGAACAAGAGCCTCGAGACGATGAAGGTCGCCGAGCTCACGGTGCATGTCACCGGTCGCACCGGCAACATCCTCAAGGCCGTCCAGTCTGCCGAGCACATGAACGAAGCCGTCGATCTCGTCGTCGACAAGATGGACCGGCAGATCCGCCAGCACAAGGAAAAGCTCAAAGACCATCGTCGCGCCAAGCCCGCCGACATCGGCGAGGCTTCCCCGGAGGACACCGCCGTCCGGTCGAACGGGGTGGCGAAGATCAAGCGCTTCAAGATGCGCCCGATGTCCGACGACCAGGCGCGCGAGCAGATGGACGAGCTGGGTCACACCTTCTTCCTCTTTCTCAACGAGGACAGTCAGGAGCTCAACCTCCTCTACCGGCGCTACGACGGGTCCCTCGGGCTGCTGGAAGCCGATCTGGACTAGCGCGAGGCGCCGTTTGGGCCGTCGGAGGGCGGGTATGCTTACTGGTTGCGGCATAGCGTGTAATCCATGAGCGTCCTTACCAAAGTCTTAGGCGATCCGAACGCGCGAGAGGTCAAGCGGCATCTCGAGCGGGTTGCCGACATTACCGAACTCGAGCCGCTGATCGAAAAACTCACTCCCGATGAGCTGCGGGCCAAGACGGCCGAGTTCCGCCAGCGGCTGGAGAAGGGTGAGGTACTCGAGGACCTGCTGGTAGAGGCGTTCGCCGTTGTCCGCGAGGCCGCGCGGCGCACCATCGGGTTGCGCCCCTTCGACGTCCAGATGGTCGGCGGCATCGTACTGCACCAGGGAAAGATCGCCGAGATGAAGACCGGCGAGGGCAAGACCCTGGTCGCGGTCCTGCCGCTGTACCTGAATGCCCTGGAGAGCAAGGGTGCTCACCTGATTACGGTCAACGACTACCTGGCCCGGCGCGACGCCGGATGGAATGCGCCCATCTACCACGCGCTGGGGATGAGCGTGGCGGTCATCGGCCACGAAATGTCACTGCTCTACGACCCTGACTTCCTGGATGAGACTCACCCCGATCCGCGCTTGCAGCACCTGCGCCCGATCAGCCGGGCGGAGGCCTACCAGGCCGACATCACCTACGGCACCAACAGCGAGTTCGGCTTCGACTTCCTGCGCGACAACATGGCGGTCGACCTCACCCAGTGTGTGCAGCGCGGCCTCAACTTCGCGATCGTCGACGAGGTCGACAGCATTCTCATCGACGAGGCGCGCACGCCGCTGATCATTTCCGGCCAGGGCCAGGAGTCGACGGAGAAGTACTACCAGTATGCGCGCCTGATTCCACGGCTGGCCGCGGACGACTACACCGTCGACGAAAAGACGAAGTCGGCCGCACTGACCGAAGAGGGGATCGCGAAGATCGAGCGCTGGACCGGCATCAAGAACGTCTATGAGCTCGAGCACGTCGAC
>DATNNA010000269.1:0-2674 GCA_035602075.1 Binatus sp. (SeqCode)
TCGCGATACCGCGTCAAGAGCGTCCGGCGTTGCAACCGCAGCGTCTCGGTCAGCATCGCGGCGTTGGCGTTGGGGTTGCCATCCTGGTCGCTACCCACCCACGAGCCAAGGCGGATCGGGGGGTCCAGCGGGACGCGGATGCCCGGGTAGTGCCGGACCAGCGCCTCGGCCAGTTGCTGGTGCACATCGGGAATGGCGTCGAAGAAGGTGCGCTCCAGATAGAACAGCGCATTCCCGACTTCGTCGAGGACGCGCGGGCGGACCGATCGGACCTCGTCCGTGTGCCAGAGGACCTCTACCTGGGTGGCGATTCGCTGCCTGACTCGATCGCGCTCGCGGCTGGAGAGCGGCGCGCGCAACCGCGCCAGCTCCTCGCCGATGCGGTCCTGGTGGTCGAGGATGCTGCGCCGGACCGCCTCCGTCGGATGCGCGGTGAGCACCGGCCGGACTTCCA
The DNA here is from genome assembly GCA_035602075.1 of Binatus sp. (SeqCode). Taxonomy (GTDB): domain Bacteria; phylum Chloroflexota; class Dormibacteria; order CF-121; family CF-121; genus CF-13. The sequence goes on from DATNNA010000269.1 coordinate 455, forward strand.
GCTCCTCGAGGGTCGCCGTCAGGCGGTCGGCGGAAATGCGCTGCGCCGCGAAACGAGCGACGGATCGATCCAGCTCCCCGACCTCCTCGCTCGTCTCCGCCACAGAACGAGCCTGCCGTTCGAGCTCCGCGAGGTTGACCAGCTGAAAGTAGGTGGCGAAAGCCCGAACCAGCCGTGCGGCGTCTTCGAGCGGGATCCGCCCGAGGTCGGCGACGAGGCTGGCCTCCTCGGTAGCGTCGTACCGCTGGCGGAGTTCCTTGGTGCGCAGCCGGATCGACTCTTCCAACTCATAGAGCGCCAGGCCCTCGTGCTCGCGCAAGGTCTCGCCAAGCAGCTGCCCAAGAAGCCGGATCTCGGCGCGAAGACCTGCCTCGGGCAGGATGGCTTCGGTGGTGCTGGCACTCATCTGGGTACTGCTGTCCTCGCTGGGTGTCGTCGCATCCTACCGGTTCGGACGGTAGAATCGGGGCTTCGAGGAGGGTGAAGCTATTCCGGATCCCAACGGCGCATCGCCGCTGAAGCGGCAGAGCGCACGATTGACGGAGGGCGACGATCGTGCAGGCGCGCGCGCCATGCTGCGGGCGATCGGCTTTACTCGCGAGGACCTTGGGAAGCCGCTGATCGGCGTCGGGCATAGCTGGATCGAAACCATGCCCTGCAATTTCAACCATCGCCGCCTCGCGGAAAAGGTGAAGGCCGGCATCCGGGCCGCAGGTGGCACGCCGATGGAGTTCAACACCATCGCCGTCTCAGACGGCGTCTCGATGGGCACGGAGGGCATGAAGGCCTCGCTGGTCAGTCGCGAGGTGATCGCCGATTCGATCGAGCTGGTCACGCGCGGACATCTCTTCGACGGCCTGGTGTTGATCGTGGGTTGCGACAAGACGATCCCGGCCGCCGTGATGGCGCTCGTTCGGATCAACATCCCGGGACTGGCCCTCTACAGTGGCACGATCGCCGCCGGGCGCCATCGCGGACGTGACATCACGCTGATGGACGTCTTCGAAGCCGTCGGCGCAGTCGCGGGCGGCAAGATGGACGCGGCCGAGCTGCGTGAGATCGAAGAGAGCGCCTGTCCGGGCGCCGGCGCCTGCGGTGGCCAGTTCACAGCGAACACGATGTCGACGGCGATCGAGTTCCTGGGAATCAGTCCGGCGGGGGCGAACGACGTCCCGGCGGTCGATCCCCATAAAGATGATGTGGCGGAGCAGGCTGGCCGGCTCGTGATGGAGCTGATCGCCAAGGACGTGCGACCGCGCCAGATCGTCACCAAGGCCGCCCTCGAAAATGCCATTGCCTCCGTCGCCGCCACCGGTGGATCGACAAACGGTGTCCTGCACCTGCTCGCGATTGCGCGAGAGGCCGGCGTCCCCTTGAGCATCGACGACTTCGAACGCGTCGCGGCGCGAACGCCGGTGGTCGCCAGCCTCAAGCCCGGCGGCGCCTACGTAGCGAAAGACTTGCACGATGCCGGCGGCATTGCGCTCGTAGCCCAGCGCCTCGCCGAAGGCGGGCTGATCAACGGCGCCGCGCGCACGGTCGACGGCCGGACGATGGCGCAGGTCGCTGCGGCCGCCGTGGAGACTCCGGGTCAGAAGGTGGTCACGTTGCTCGCCAAGCCGCTGAAGCCGACCGGCGGCCTGGCCATTCTCCGCGGCAACCTCGCGCCCGAGGGCTGCGTGGTGAAGCTCGCCGGCCACGAGCGCCTGATGCATCGGGGCCCGGCTCGCGTCTTCGACAGCGAGGAGGCGGCGTTTGCCGCGGTCCAGGCGCGCCAGGTCAAGGCAGGCGACGTTGTCGTGATCCGCTACGAGGGACCGGTCGGCGGCCCCGGGATGCGCGAGATGCTCGGCGTGACCGGCGCGCTGGTTGGCGAAGGCCTGGGCGATTCGGTCGCGCTGATCACCGACGGCCGCTTCTCCGGGGCGACGCACGGGCTCATGGTGGGTCATATCGCACCGGAGGCCGCGCGCGGTGGGCCGATCGCCGCGCTTCGCGATGGCGACATCGTCGTCGTGGATGTCGCGAAGCGCCAACTCAATGTCGAGCAACCCGAGGCGGAGATTGCGCGAAGGCTACAAGACTGGCGACCGCCCGAACCGCGCTACGCGACCGGCGTGTTCGCGAAGTACGCCGCGCTCGTCTCCTCCGCCAGCGAGGGGGCCGTTACCAGACCACCGCGCTAACGAGTCGGGCTGGAAGTTGGACTCGCCGTCGGGC
>DATNNA010000270.1:0-4935 GCA_035602075.1 Binatus sp. (SeqCode)
GCGCGCCATGGCATCGTCGTCGACGATCAGAATCCGGTAGCGGTTGACGATGTTTAACCCCTCTCTTCCGGCCGCCATCGCCCGTCGCGCTGCGGACCGGCCGCCATGGATTTGGACCTGCGGCTGCTGGCTCAGGTCCGACTGGAGAGCCGGCAAAGATATATGGCCCTCGTCATTCATTTCCTTACGATTCCTCTTTACGATGTGATGACTCTTGTCGCGTCAGGGTCACATCAGCCGCCGTGCGGCTGGGGGACTGGAACCCACCATAGAGAGGCAGGATTACGGTGCTTGTTACAGGCTCGTGGCCACCCTCAGCAGTGGGCAGAACGAAGGGCGCGAGCGGTGCCTCTCGCGCCCCCGTGAGACCAAGCCTAGGGCCGGCCCGCACCGCCTGGAATCGGTCGGTCGGCCCATGGAAACGGGCTGATCGGGGTAAAATCGCTTCGCCCTCGCCCGGGTGGTGGAATTGGTAGACACGCAGCTTTGAGGGGGCTGTGAGCGCAAGCTTGTAAGGGTTCAACTCCCTTCCCGGGCAGAGCCTCCACCAGCGTGAGCCTGAGCACCCTGTACCTGCGGTTGCGCTATCCCCGCCATACCTTCGGGCCTGGCTTTACCGGGCCCTGGCGGCTGCGCATCCGCGGCCGTGGCCGTGTCAGCTTCGGTCGTGACGTGCGGGTCCGGAATGCCTCCGGCCAAACCGCGCTGCTCACCTTCGGCGCGGATGCGCGCATCGAAATCGGTGACCGCGTGGAAATCGACGGTGCCGGCCTTATGTCGGCCAGCGCGATCGTCGTGGGCGACGACGCGATTCTCGGGCCCTGCCTGCTGGTGGACACGGACTTTCACGCCGTCGGCCGGGAGCGGCGCCGTGGCGGCGAATCGGTGACGCGGCGACCGATCCGCATCGGACGCAACGCCTGGATTCAGGGCAAGTCGACCATCCTCAAGGGCGTGTCAGTGGGGGAGGGGGCGGTGGTCCGTTGGGGGGCACTGGTTGCCGGTGACGTGCCGGCAGGTGCGGTGGTGATGGGAAACCCGGCGGTGCCGGTGGCGCAGCCCTAAGGGTTGATGACGGCGCCGGCGATGTTGCAGTAGGTGTTTCTGACCTGGTTGCCCAGCACGATCAAGGTCACCAGGATGACGCAGACCACCAGCACCATGATCAATGAGTATTCGATCAGGGCCTGACCGTTTTCACTGTCCTGCCAGCCCAGTCGCATCCGGATCCGTTCCACGAGTTGAGTGATCATGGTTGTTCTTCCCACTCGGATTGATGGCCGTAGCCCGAGTATGCGCGTATAACGCAACGACCCCGTGCTTCCAGACGCCTCGTGGCGCGATCGTGGCTACTTCGTTGCGAGCTAGCGGGCGCTCGAGCGCTGCACGAGGTAGGTGACGACCGCCAGGTATTCCTCGGAGTCGGCGGAGCCGACCCACCGGGTCTCATCGGTGGTCCGCCCAAAGAGGGCGAAGAGCTCGCTCAGGGTCAGCTTTTCTGACATCTTGATACCTAACCAGTACTTAACTTAACAGAGATGCTATCACACTCGCAGGCGTGGCCAGCGTCAGCGAGCGTTGTTCCGCTGTACCAGATAAAGGACAACGGCCAGGTATTCTTGCGAATCCGCCGAAGCAACCCAGCGAGTGTCCTCCGCATGGCGGCCGAAGAGGCTGAACACATCCGACATGGTGAGTCGCTGTGGCTCTTCCAGCATGATCTCGGGGAGCGCCCCGATGAGGGTGAAACGAGCCGTCACTTGGGAACCTTTCACGCTGCGTGAAAAAATCGGCACAAGTTGGCCGCAGTCCGTCGACGAGGACCGGGATCGAGTTCGATGCCGCTCGATAGAATTTCTCTCAGGCAGATCAGATGCTCTTCTGGAATTGGACCTACTTTCTCTACGTCGCGCTGCCCATCATGGTGCTGGGCTTCATCGCGAGCAGCTGGGTAAAGCGCACCTACCAACGCTATTCGCAAGTTCGCAACGCCAGCGGCTTGAGCGGGGTCGACGTCGCCCGGCGCATCTTGAGCGGCGCCGGTTTGGGCGATGTCACGATCCAGGTGATCGATGGCGAGCTGAGCGACAACTACGACCCGCGGACGAAGACCCTGAATCTCTCACGAGAGGTCGCCGGCGGCACCTCGGTCGCGGCCGAAGCGGTGGTCGCCCACGAAATCGGCCACGCTCTGCAGGATCACCAGGGCTTTTTCGCGATGCGGATTCGTTCCGGGCTGGTACCCGCCGCCAACCTGGGGTCCCAAGCTGGTCCTCTGATCGTGATCGCGGGTTTGCTGCTGTCCACCTTTACCGGAAGTACCTTCGGCTTCTATGTCGCGCTCACCGGTTTGTTCCTGTTCGCCGCGGTGGTCGCCTTCCAGCTCATCACGACACCGGTCGAGCTGGACGCGAGCCGTCGGGCGCTACGCTTGCTCGCGGAAAATGGCGTCATCTATCCCGAGGAGCAGGATGGCGCCCGACGGATGCTCCGTGCCGCGGCCTTCACCTACTGGGTGGCTCTGTTCGGTGCCGTGCTGACCTTGCTGTATTACGCCTCACTGGTGTTCGGAAACCGCCGTCGGGACTGAGCACGCGGCATTCGCGACCGCCGACCCGGCTGAGGTCCTTTCCCGACTCACCGCCGCCGGCGAGGCACCCTATCGGGCCGAACAGGCCCGGCAATATTTCTGGCAGCGGCTGGCCCCATCCTTCACGGCCATGCGCACCCTGCCGCCGTCGGCCCGACGCCAGCTGGAAGGGTCCTTCGTCTTCAGCACCGTTACGCCGCAACTGAAGCGCGCAGCCGATCGCGGTCAGACGGTCAAGTACCTGTTCAAACTGCACGACGGACGAACCATCGAGACCGTGGTCATGCACTACGAGGCCACTGAGCGTTCGCGGGCGCGGACCACGATCTGCGTGAGCTCGCAGGTCGGATGCCCGATCGGGTGCAGTTTTTGCGCGACCGGCCAATCGGGCTTCGATCGAAACCTCAGCGAAGCCGAGATCGTTGATCAGTTCCTCAGTGCCAGCCGCGACCTGGGTGAGACGCAGCGCGCGCTGACGAACGTGGTGTTCATGGGGATGGGGGAGCCGATGAACAATTACGCCGCGGTAGTAGGCGCGATCCGACGCTGGGCGCGCCCGGACACGCTCAACTTTAGTCCGCGGCGCGTGACCGTGTCGACCATCGGACTGGTGCCCTTCATCGAGCGGCTCAGCGGTGAGGGACTGCCGGTCAACCTGGCGATCTCGCTGCACGCGCCGGACGATGAGCTCCGCAGCAGCATGATCCCCGTGAACCGCAAGTACCCGATCGCCGCCATCGTCGGTGCGGCGAGGGCCCACGCCGACCGGACCGGACGGCGCACGAGCTATGAGTACGTCCTGCTGCAGGGTGTCAACGACAGTCCGGAGCAGGCCGAGCGGTTGGCGGCCGTCGTCGGTCGACACCTGAGCCACATCAACCTGATTCCGATGAACCCCATCGATGGCAGCCCGATGGCGCCACCCTCGAAGGCGCGTGCCCAAGCGTTCCAGTCCATCCTGCAGACCGCCGGCATCTCGACCACCATCCGCGCCACCCGGGGGCTCGACATCGATGCCGCCTGCGGCCAGCTGCGCGCCCGCCAGCTGCAGCCGGCCTCCTCACCTGCCTGATGCCCCTGAAGGGCATCTTCTTCGACGCGGGCAACACCCTGGTCGTCGAGGAGCCCGGCAAGCACCTCTGGGAGATGGCCATCACGCCGATCCCCGATGCGCTCGAGGTGCTGACCGCGCTCAAGCCGCGTTACCGGCTGGGCGTGATCTCCAACACCGTCGGCTCGGGCGACGCGGAACTGTCGGAGGCACTGGAAAAGGCTGGGATCCTCCGCCTGATCGATGCGCTCGTCACCTCGAGGGACTTCGGAACGCCAAAGCCGGATCCCGCCATCTACGCCGAGGGCGCCCGTCGCTTGGGCGTGCCGCTGGACCAGACCTTGATGGTCGGGGATCGGCTGGACACCGACGTGGCCGGGGCGCTGAAGGCCGGCATCCCGGCGGTCTGGCTGCGTCATCCGGGCGCGATCGCGGTCCCCGGGATCGCGCCGACGCACGTAATCGAACGCCTTGCCGAGCTCCCCGCCTTGCTCGCCGCCACATATACTCACGACCGATGAAGCGCCTTCTGGCCGCCACGTGCGCGGCCGTGATGCTCTCGGCCTGCGGGGCGGTCGGGCAGCTAACGGTCGAGACACCTCAGCAGGTTGTCAGCACGGCGAGCGAGAAGATGAGCGCGCTGAAGTCTGCGAAGTTCGACATGACCGCGACCGTCCTCGAGCAGTTTCCGGCCGCCTTCGTACAGCAGCTCGGCCCAGCGGGAGCGGCCCTGGCCAATATGAGTATCGACATGAGCGGGAAGGGAGAGGCAAAGTTCCCCGACATGGCCTCGATGTCGCTCCAGGTGAAGACCGGAGGGGTGACCGTCAGCACCGACATGGTCTTTGCCGGGGGCAAGATCTATATCAAGGATCCGACGAGCGGCAACTGGACGCAACCCGTGAGTGCCGAGGGCTTGAGCCAGTTCACCAACCAGGCAGATCCGCTGTCAAGCGCCGCCATCCTGAAAACTGCCCAATCGATAAAGGACCTGGGCGACACCACGCTGAATGGCAGCGCGGTCCACCACTACCAGATCGTGCCGGACAAGAATAAGGTGGCCGATCAGGCATCTACGCAGCAAGCCAAAGACCTCGTGCGGTCGATGCTCGAAAATGGCTCCATCCAGCTCGAGGCCTGGATCGGGAAAGACGATCACCTGCTGCACCGGATGAAGAACGACACCGATGCCACGATCGACCTCAGCAAGGTGATGCAGGCGTCGGGCCAGCAATTGCCGCCGGGCTTCCCGATGCCGCCGGGCGCGACGGTGCATACCGTCGTCCATGCCACG
>DATNNA010000271.1:0-3032 GCA_035602075.1 Binatus sp. (SeqCode)
GGAATCATGAACGCTCGGTTGGTCCGCCGCCATGGCTGGACGATCGGCGTCTATGCCCTGCTACTGGCATCACTCGTCTTCACCGTCGCGATCCATCCGACTTATAGCGCGTTCGACGTCAAATCCCTTGCCCTCGGTGCCCTGCCGCTGGCCTTCGCGGCCGCGGCGCAGACGGTCGTCGTGCTGAGCGGCGGCATCGACCTCACTGTCGGACCGATGATGGCGGTTGCCAACGTGCTCGCCGCGCGCGCCATGCTGCACAACAGTTTCCGCGACGCTCTCCTCATCGCCGCGCTGGTCCTGATCCTCGGCTGCGCGGCCGGGGCGTTCAATGGTTCGCTTGTCGTTTTCTCGCGCGTCCCCGATATCGTCGTGACGCTGGCGATGAGCTTCGTCTGGGGCGGCGTCGCGCTGCTCATCCTCGAGAAGCCGGGCGGCGGCGCCCCGCTCGACTTCCAGGACCTCGCGCAGGAGACCACGCTCTCGCCCTGGATACCAAACGCCTTGATCCTGTTGATCGTCGTGGTGGCGGCCGTCTGGGTGCCGCTGCGCGGGAGCCGCCCCGGCCTCGCCCTCTACGCGATCGGCAGCGATCGCACCGCCGCCCACGCGAGTGGGGTCAATGTGCCGTTGGCGCGAGTGCTCGCCTACACCATCAGCGGCGCCTTCTGTGCGGCCGGCGGCCTTGCCCTGACCATGACGACCGGCATCGGGTCGCCACTGTCCGGCAGCTTCTACACCCTCAGCGGCGTGGCCACCATCGTGCTGGGTGGGGTCAGCCTGGCGGGCGGAAGAGGCGGGATGCTGGGCCCGATGGCGGCCGCTTTCATTCTGACGCTCATCCCTGCCGACCTCATCTTCCTTGGCATCGATCCGAACTACGGCCAGGTGATCCAGGGCATCGTGATCGTCCTCGTCGTGATGGTCGGCGGGCTCGCCGCCCTCAGGCGGAAGCCGGCATGAGGGCTGCCGCGCCGCCCGAGCGGCCGTTCGGAGCGCTGCGCGGCGCGGGACTGCGCCGCTATCTCCAGGAGCATCCGATCGTGGTGCTGAGCCTGCTCTTCCTCGTCCTTGTCGGCGTCCTGGAAGCGATTCGGCCCGGAGCCGTGACGCCGAACTGGGTTCGAACGACCATCCTCTTCGCCGCGCCGCTCGGAATCCTGGCCGCCGGTCAGACGCTGGTGATGCTGACCGGTGGCATCGATCTGTCAGTCGCGAACGTCGCCACGGCCGCCGCCTACGTCATGGCCAGTAATGCCAGGCATGGCGATCCACAGGCCGTCCTGCTGGGTCTCGCCGTTGGGGTGGCGGTGGGCCTGGTGAATGGTCTGGGGATTGCCGTCTTCCAGGCCCAGCCGCTGATCATGACACTCGGAATGGCCCTCGTCGTGACGGGTGGGCTGACCGTGTACAGCCAGTACGCCGTGGCCAGTGTTCCCAGCGTGCCCGCCTCAATTCATACGCTCGGCGCCGGAACGATACTGGGGTTCATCCCGGTGAGCCTGCTCCTGTGGGCGCCGATCGCCGTCATCATCATCGTCGGACTTCGCCGGACTGGTTTCGGACGGTTGCTCTACGCCATCGGCGACAATGCTGCCGCCTGTCGCCTGGCGGGCGTGCGCGTCTGGCAGGTCCGCCTGGTCAACTACACGCTCTGCGGTTTGCTTAGTGCCGTGGCCGGCCTGGTGCTGGCCGGCGTCATTAACACAGCAGACGTCGGCCTGGCGAACACCTTCCTCCTTCCCACCGTAGCGGCGGTCGTCATCGGCGGGACCTCGATCTTCGGAGGCAGCGGCAACTATTCGGGAACCATCATCGGGGCGCTGATCCTTACGGTCCTCAACAGCGTGCTGACCCTGCTGGACGCACCGGAGCCGATCAAGCAAATCCTTTATGGCGCGATCATTCTTCTGCTCGCCACGGCCTACACGCGCGTACTAAGCGACACGTAGACGCCTGGCGACAGGAGCAGTGGCCGGGATGGCCGGTGGCCCGAACACCACACACTCTGCCGCCTCGCATCGCTGATAGTCGGCGCGATACGACGTCTTCAAATGCGAACTGAACCGTTTGACAGGCTCATCAGAGTGTGCTACACAGAGGGACTCTCGGGGGATCGTTTCGTCGAGGAGGGGATATCGGGGGATTTTCCGACCTACGCTGGTCGTTCGGCCGCAGGGCGCTGACGCTCGCCCTCACTGCTGGGCTCTTAGTTCCTTTGCTCCCGCAGGGCGTTCGCGCTGACGACACGCACTCGAAACTCACCGTCCGCGGGACGATCACCTCGGTCAGTGTCAATCCAAATCTCACCCTGACCCTTGCGGTCGACAAATCGACCGCCCTCCCCGGCGACACGCTTGCCTATTCGGGGACCGTTACCCACACGGGCATCACCGCCTGTGTGAACGGCAGCCTCAGCGCCCAGAACACCGGCGGCGCGACGGCGACCGTTGCCCACTTCTTCGACGAGGTCGATTACTGGGACCAGAAATCGCTGACGTGGATACCGCTCGCCGGCGTCGTGAACACCCAAACCGCCTTTGTTCCTGTGGTCACCCCGAGGATCTCGACTGGGATCACGCTCACTGTGACCAGTTCCCCTGCAAATGGTGTGACCTACCCAAGCAGTGGCAACCCGATCGTTGGCACGACGATCGCATCGGGCGCCACCGCGGGCTGGACGGGATCGATCTGTATCACCCTGACAGCAGCGCAGCTCAACGCGCTCTTCAACGCCCCCAAGATTCGCGTTGAGGGCCACTTTGAGGACACACCGGGCGACCCCTCCGGCGAGGCCTGGACCAACGATCAGGAGTGCTTCAACCCCGTGCGTTCGGGTTTCCTGAATGCGCGGAACGTCGTCGTGACGGTGACGCCACCATCGGGTCCTCCGGTTCAGATCACCTCCAGCACGGTGCCGGCCTTCGCGTCGCTCGCAGTAGGCGCGTCAGCGAACTATGCCACCACGTATCGAGTGCCTGCCGCTACATCCAGAGGCACCAACGAGACAGAGGCGGCCTACTTCCAGCGGC